>DAINCT010000041.1:0-15964 GCA_036732245.1 Chloroflexota bacterium
ATATCCTGCAATTTCATCTGCTGTGCGACTGCGAATTCGATCATTATTCCCCCTCTGTACTAGCCGTGTGGCGATTCCTCAAAGCTCATGCACAGCATACGATGGCGGCGGGTCTCTGACAATTCTCCTTATCGCCCTTTGTAAACGGCAAAAAGAGTACGCCTGGTGCAGTCCCCCTTACTCCCGAGGACCACCATTTGGGCCTAGTCCGAGGATACGGAGCGCCGGGAAAATCCTTGTCCGGACCAGCGTATTCCGACTCTCGAATTCGGATTGCGGTCCATTTCCTGGTGTTGGAGGTAGTGAAACGCCCAGATTGCATTGCGTGGAGGCAGCTCCAAAGTCCTGCGGCAGCGGTACGGGATTACAATGACGTTCATGTGTGCAGCCACTATGCAACAGCAAGCCCCTCCTGAGGCGGCAATCGAAACGCAGGGCCTCACGAAAGCGTACGGCCCGATTCTCGCAGTCGATCACCTGGATCTGCGGGTCGACCTGGGTGAGGTCGTCGGATTTCTCGGTCCCAACGGAGCCGGCAAAACCACCACCATGCGAATGCTGCTCGGATTGGTACGCCCCTCTTCCGGATCGTCGCGCCTACTTGGTATGGATACGTCGGACAACCTGGCGGCAATCCTGGCGCGCACCGGGTCGATCATCGAAAATCCGACGTTCTATCCATTTCTTTCAGGCCGCGATAACCTGAGAGTAATCGCGAAGATCACGGGGTCGGATCCTGCCGCTATTGCCGACGTACTAGAGATCGTCGACCTCACGTCTGCCGCGCACCGCAAGTTCAAGGGCTATTCGCTCGGCATGAAACAGCGCCTGGCCGTGGCGGCAGCACTTCTTCCAGGTCCGGATTTGTTGATCCTGGATGAACCCGCGAACGGACTGGACCCGGCCGGCATCGTGGAGATGCGAAAGTTGATGAGCCGCTTGAAGGATGAAGGACGCACGGTCCTCATCTCCAGCCATGTGCTGCATGAGATCGAGCAGATGTGCGACCGGATCGTCATTCTCAACCATGGACGAATCGTGGTGCAGGGACGAGTCGCAGCGTTACTCGGCGCGCGGGCTCAGATCGAGATCAGGATCGAACGCGCAGGGGAAGCCGAAGCTTTGCTGGCACCCGTCCCCTGGATCGAAGGCGTAACGCGGGACGGGGATCTTCTCACGGTATCCGCCCCGCTGACGCGCGCAGCAGAGATCAATGCCATCCTCGGACGAGCAGAGTTGTTTGCTTCGGACATTCACCCGCGGGAAACGAGTCTCGAACAGTACTTTCTCGATGTCACCGGAGATGTGCCCAAATGACAGGTCTGCTCTCGGCCGAGTTCCTCAAGCTGCGCAAGCGTCTGATGCCCCGCATGCTGCTCTTAATTCTGCTGGCGCTGGTTGCACTGGTATTCTTTGGGTTTTCCAAGAACGGCGATCGAGCGAGCCTGGCGGACGTGATCCTGCCGGATGGATGGCTGTTGGGACTGGTCTTTGTCTCATTCTTCGCGCCCTTTATCGCTCCGGTGCTCGCCGGCAGTTGGGCCGGAAGCGAATATAGTTGGGGCACGATCAGGATGGTACTGAGCCGGCGGCCCGACCGAACGCAATTTCTCCTGTCGGGAGTAGTCGTGTTGCTGGCAGCGGTCGGGATCGCATTGCTGGCCAGCCTGGTGCTGGCAACGGTCAGTAGTTGGATCGCGGCGCTCTTACTGGGTCGTGCCACCTTCGATTCCTCAGTCTTTGACGCCACCTTCATCGGCATCTTCGTCAAACTCTTTTTCGGTGTGTGGCTGGTGCTCGGGTTCTACGTCGTGCTGGCGTTCTCGGCCGGCACCTTATTCCGTTCGGGTGCAGTGGGAATCGGGGTCGGGATCGGACTAACGCTGGCAGATCTCATTCTCACGGGTATTTTTTACAATCTGGGCGGCGCATGGAGGAGTATCTCCGATCATTTTCCAGACGTATATGCCCGAGCCTTGCCCGCTCAAATCGCAACTGGAACGCTGGCGAACGTCTCCTCAGGACGGTCCGGGATACCGAGCATCTCGGCCTCGATTGTGGGCCTGGCCGTCTATACGCTCGTACCGCTGGCCCTTGCGATAGTGCTGGTGCGCTACCGAGATGTAACCGCGTAGTAGTCCGGCTGACCTCGGGCCAGGAACGATCCACTGGATCAGCTACTCGTCGTGACGCGTGCCTGAGACGCGGAAGAGCGTGGCGCGGCAGTCAGCAGGAAGCCGGCAAACAGCACGACAAAGCCAGCCGCCAACAAAGCCCAAAACGATCCTCCACTCGACATGACGCGCGCCAGGGTGCCGGCCAACGAGGCCAGGAGCGTTCCAGCCGCGATCAATGCGTTTGCCGCCAGAAATTGAGCCGGACTGCGGCGTTTCCATACCCGATACGCCGAGTAGCCGGCTCCCCCGATGACCGCCACCGCGCCGAAGGTATTCAGGACGGCGATGAAGACGATTGCCGGCCCGCTGATCGCGTTTGCGCCGCCTTCCACATTCGAGCCCTGGAGCACTGTCGCGTCGACCGGCGCGATGGTTATGAAGGAAAGCCCGATGACGCTCAACATGAGCACGATCAACGCGGTCATGTCGGCCACCCGGCGCGACGCGAGGAGATAGATCTCGCCGAGTCCCAGATACGCGGCCATGAGGAGAGCCCCAAAGATGTAATACGCCCGAAAAAAGAAAACGCTGCGGTTATCAGCCAGGAACAGCACAAATGTGAGACCCGCCAGGCAGCCCATGAAGAGGGCAGCGGCCCACACGAGTTGATAGGGCTTTCGCCGCTCGCCATACTGCTTCAAGAGCATCGCACCGAAGACAAAAGCGACGACCGTTACGATCAGAGGCAGGACCATAGGACATTATGGGCGGAGCGAACACATTGCTTCGCTATGCTGAAGAGGCAGTATCGAATCTGCACCAAGCTCTCAACACGAGCGGCAGCGACTTGTATGCAGCCGAGTCAAGGAATGGTGAAGAGATGCAAGATACCGTGCTATCTCCAGCGTCCGAGTCAGTAGAGACCCCGGGGTCTATCGTGGAACGCGAGGCACCGAGATCAACGTCCATCAATTCCGAGCAATGGGGAACGCTGTCAATACCGGCGCCAGCGCCATCGTCTCAGAGTCAACCGCTGGACGAGGATCCGCTGTGGTTCAAGCGAGCGGTCTTTTACGAGGTCCTGGTACGCGCCTTCCAGGACAGTAACGGCGATGGAGTGGGTGATTTTCAGGGTTTGATATCGCGTCTTGACTACTTGCAGTGGCTGGGAGTCGACTGCCTCTGGCTCCTGCCGTTCAATACAAGCCCACTACGTGACGGTGGTTATGACGTGTCCGACTATTATTCGGTCCTCCCGGCGTACGGCACGGTGGATGACGTGCGCGAGTTACTCGACGCTGCGCACCGGCGGGGCATTCGCGTGATCATGGATCTCGTGGTGAACCACACCAGCGATCAACACCCGTGGTTCCAGGCGGCTCGATCCGATCCCAAGAGTCCGTTCCGAGACTGGTATGTCTGGTCGGATACAACCGACCGATACACCGAGGCGCGGATAATCTTCCTTGATACAGAAACTTCTAACTGGACGTGGGACGAACAGGCGAAGTCATTCTTCTGGCACCGGTTCTTCAGTCACCAACCGGATCTCAACTTCGACCACGCGGATGTGCGAACCGCAATCCTGGATGTAGCCAGATATTGGCTGGAGATGGGGATGGACGGTTTCCGCCTGGATGCCGTGCCGTACCTGTATGAACGCGAGGGCACCAACGGCGAAAACCTGCCGGAGACGCATGCCTTTCTGGCCGAGTTGCGAGACACAATCGATCGGGAGTTTCCGAACCGGGTCCTGCTATGTGAAGCCAATCAGTGGCCCGAGGATGTGATCGACTACTTCGGTACGTCGGACCATCCCGAGTGTCACATGAACTTCCATTTCCCTTTGATGCCTCGGCTCTTCATGGCGTTGCGCCGCGAGAGCCGCGAGCCAATCATCGAGATCCTGGCTCGGACTCCTCCTCTTCCATCCGGTTGTCAGTGGGGGATCTTCCTGCGTAACCACGACGAATTGACGCTCGAAATGGTGACGGAGGACGAGCGCGACTACATGTGGACCGAATATGCGCGTGATCCCCGCATGAAGCTCAATCTGGGCATTCGGCGTCGGCTGGCGCCATTGCTCGACAATGGTACTCCCAAGATGCAACTGTTCTTTGGGCTACTGCTGTCCCTCCCCGGCACCCCAATCCTGTACTACGGCGACGAAATCGGCATGGGGGACAATATCTTCCTGGAAGATCGAGACGGAGTTCGAACCCCCATGCAATGGACCAGCGACCGCAACGCGGGCTTCAGTCGTGCGGACTTCGCGCAACTGTACCTGCCGCCGCTCATGGATCCGGTCTACGGATTTCAAGCCCTCAACGTCGAAGGCCAGCAACGCGACGAGTCGGGACTTCTGCACTGGCTTCGTTTCTATATGACGCTACGTCGGGACTGGAGGGTCTTCGGCGAGGGAAGCTTCGAAGTGTTGCAGCCTGCCAATTCCGCAATCTTCGCGTTTCTGCGCGCGTTTGAAGACACCGTGGTGCTCTGTGTGAACAACCTCTCCCACTCCGCGCAGCCAGTGGAACTGGACTTGAGCCGATTCGATGGTCGCGTGCCGATCGAGATGCAGGGAGGAGTGCGATTCCCTCGGATCGGAGAACTCCCGTATTTGCTAACGCTGTCGGGTCACGGCTTCTACTGGTTCAGGCTCGATTGACCGGCCGGAGGGAGCGTGCGACGTGCGCTCAACGACCGGCGCCGGCGAGCGACGTCACGCCCCGTCCGCGGGGATGGACTCCAAACTGAGAAGCTGCTGCGTGCGTACCAGGAAAAAGACACGGTACGAGAGCGACTCGTCGAGCATCTCATACGCTGCCTGGCTGACGGGAAGATGGGCGCCCTCGATAGCGTAGAAGTAGGCGGCGGTGCGAGCCCGCGCCGGTGGCACCTGAGCAGACGTCAGTTTGACAATCTGACCTTCATACACCGCGATGTGGGGCGCGCTCGATTCGCGCTGGACCTGGCGGGAGCGCATCACCGTGGCGGCTGCGACCAGAAGACAGGCCCCAGCCACTGCTGCCGTACCGGGCCCAATCCCGTTCCCGAGGTGCCAGGCGGCCGCCGCGACCACCGCGAACACCACGCCCAGTCCGACGAAAATAGACGCAAACGTCAGGACAATCCGGCTGTCGTCGCCCAGGCGGCGGCGCTGCCCCGCAGTCAGGACACCCTGGCGGTTGGCTTCAAGGTCGGCAGGTCCAAACTCGTTTATCACGCCGAGTCGCTCTATGTAGGCGCCAGCGTCCGTATCGGTTCTCATGTCTCAGGCTACCAGCCGTCCTCCGACAGATCACGTCTTTCCGTGGCGGCCCATGAGGACACGAAGGATGGCACCCACCTGCGTCAGATCTCGATCTTTCGCGGTCAGACTCGGTGTGTTTTGCGCGGCAGAATAGTAGGTGTTCGCCAGGGCAATGAGCTGTGCGTCTGTAAGGGTGGAATACTTTCTGCTGACGGGAGCAGGGATCGCGGTTGGACTTGTGCTCGGGGCGGGCGGTTTCACGGCCGTAGCCGGGCCGACATTCGAGATGTCCCCCTGCGTCAGGAGATTTTGCAAAGCATTTTGTAAACTGTAGCCCCAGTTCACCGCGTTTTGAGTTCCGACCACCACTCGGATTAGTTGAGGTAGAGTCTGGCTGCTGGCCGAACGAAGGTAGAGCGGCTTGATATATAGCAGCGCCTTGCCGACCGGCAAAATCAGCAGTTGCCCCGGGATCACCTGACTGCCGTGCTGATCCAGCAGCGTCAACGAACTGCTGATTGCGGGCGCCTGGTTATACAGACTCTCGAACTGTGTGGCGCCCATGGTCTGAGCGCCGCGCGGCATGTCCAATGCCGTCACGCGGTACGTGTTGTTATCTGCCGCCAGAAAACCCGACATTGGCGCCTTGCCGCGCACTGAGAACGGCAGGATCGAATAGAAGCTGTCATGTTGCTCACCAAAGAGACGCGCCACCGTCCAGATGGGGGAGAGCGTATCGTTTGATGCCTGGTCAGCCTGCCAGTCGTAGCTGGTGGAGGTTTCAATGTCCCATTCATTGTCGCCGTTGTAGTACGACGTGACATCGGTAACGTGGTAGCGCTGGTAGGCATCGGCCTGCCACGACAGGTAATCGTCCGGGTATTTGATGTGCGCTCGGATGTCGCTCGGCATCTCGCGCAACGGGTGGATCATGCCGGGAAATGCAGAGGACCAGGCACGAAGGATCGGGTCCTGTGCGTCGAAGGCATAGAACGTGGTGACGCCCGTGTACGCGTCGACTACCACCTTCACGCTGTTACGGCGATAGTTGTCGCCCGACGTCGGGTCTGAATACGGGTAGTGGTCGGTATGCGTCATCCCATCCACGATCCAGACCAAGCTGCCGTTCGCCCGAAGTACGAGATACGGGTTGCTATCGAGCGTGAGCCACGGCGCGAGCGTCTGCACGCGCTCCATGATGTTCCGGTGCAACGACACTCGACTCGTCGGCTGAATGTATCCGCTGATGTTCAAGCGATTGAAAAATGGAATCCCGCCCTCCAGAACCCAGGACAAGGTCAATCGCTTTAAACCGGAACCAACCGGGATTCCATCCGGCCCCGCATAGCGATAGGCGGTATCTCGATCCGCGGTCGACGAATCGAACTCGCTGGTCGTGGCGTGAGTCACGATCCAGCTCGACGTGAGTTCACCGAAGTAAAGACGCGGTTGACGCACGGGTGGAAGGCCCGAAATTGTTTCCTGCACCGGCACATTCTGGATCCACAAAACAGGTTGGCCATCGCGTGTTACCGTGTTCGCGGGCGACATGGTTAACCCGTATCCGTGAGTGAATTTGAGATGTTCGTTTACCCAGGTTTGGGCCTCCGGACTGAGCTTGCCAAAATCCGTCTCCCGACCCGCCAACAAGACCTGCCGCACGTTACCCCCGAGAACGTAGCGGTCGACGTCCGCGGTGTTGAAGGTGTAATAGGTACGATTCTCCTGGCGCTGCTGCATGACCTGGGTGAAGGCACCTGCATCCGCGATGCGAGCGTCGGTAATGGTGGAGCGATCGTGGCTTATATCACCGGCGGTCAAGCTGCGCGGCGTGTACTCGCGCGCCCCCCATTGATCGATGCCGTAGGCGTGGCGCGTGGAATGAAGCGTGTATCCCAGGTACTGATACTCGGCGCTCAGCTCGTTAGGAGAAACGACGAAACGCTGAAAAATACCCTGTCCGGCCCCCGATAGAATCGCTACCAGAATGGGCAGCGCGGCGATGGATGTAAGCCAGACTCGACCCAAGACCGAGTTCGCCAGCAACACCAGAGCAGCGATTACCTCCACGGCTCCCACGACCGAATACCACCAGAGCGTGGCATGAGCAAACGTCGCCCCACCCCCGTAGGCTACGCCCTGCTGTTGCAGGTCATACGGACTTAGAAAGAAGTTTCTCCACGCAAGGTACCCAAACAGGACCGCGGCGAAAAGGCTGGATATGGTCACGATACGACGAAAATCGCCCGCCCCGGTTTGGTACGGGGAAGTGAGGGTATAGGCGGAAGCGAGTGACGCCAGACCGACTCCCCCTAGCACGAGAATTGATCCTGCAAACCCCGCAAGCACCTCCCGCCACGGCATCGAGAAGACATAGAAACCCACATCCCGGTGGTGGAGTGGATCGGTGATACCGAAGCCCGTGGCATGCTTCGCCAGGAGATAGGTCTGCCATTGGTCCGCCATGGAGTGCGCCGCGGTGAGTGCGACCACTGCACTCACCAGTCCGACCACCACGGTTATCCCGAGGTCTGCGGCCCGCGCGTCGCGATCGACTCCCGGGCGGTAGGTCAACGCCCTGGTGGCAAAGAAGACGAGCGACAGGAAAAGGTAAGTCAGGAACCCGTACAGCAGGAATAGATACTGCTGCGTTGACCACATGCGACCGTACACGTCACCCAGGCGTATGCTCTCGAACCACCAGATGTTGACGTGCACGTGTGCTGCCAGGAGCGGCACGTAGAGCACAAGTGCAGCGAGCAGGACCAACAGACTGAAGCCAAAATACCGCAGAAAGACTCGAAGACCGATGAGGTCACGCGGTTCGAACGGGGGCGCTCCCTCGACGATGCGAGGCTTCCGGGAACGAGGGACAAGGCGCGGAACTTCGAACATGGTGGTGTGCCAGTCTAGTGCACCACGATCACACGACCTGGGCCGTGGTGCGACCGAAGGATGCATCCTAAACCGTCGGCACGCTTACATCCTCTTCGTCGGCAATCGGAACCTTCACACGGACCACCGTCCCGGCACCAGGAGCGCTGCGCACCTCGAGTTCGGCCCGCAGCGAGGAAGCGCGTTCCGCCATGGTCGTTAACCCCATGTGTCCGGGGTGACGCACCGCCAGGTCGAACCCTATTCCGTTGTCACTAACTTCAAGCGTTACTGAGTCTTCCTGTAATGAGAGACAGAGTTGAACGTGCGTTGCCTGCGCGTGTTTGACGACATTATGGAGTGCCTCTTGCGAAAGCCGGTACAACTGTTCTTCAACTGTCTCGTCCAATGCGATACGTCCTGCCGGCGCCTGAACGTCAACCTTCAGCTCTTCTCGGGCAGTCAAAGCTGCAGCCTGCTTGTGCAGTGCAGCTACCAGCCCCTCTTCTCGTAGCGCACCGGGGCGCAACTCGAATAAGAGCGCGCGCATCTCGGCGAGGGCGCCCTGGGTCAGGTCGCTCAGTTGTCGAACACTCAGCGCCAGCGGGCTCTGGGGATCGATCCCTTCCCTTTCGAGATGCATGTGCGTGGTGCGGGCATGCAACGTCATGGAAAATAGGGCTTGCGTGACTGAATCGTGCAGTTCGCGTGCCAACCGAGCTCGCTCCTCGGTGGCGGCCCACTGACGTGCTTGATCGTAGAGCCGCGCATTTTCCACGGCCACAGCTGCTTGACGCCCGGCGGCCAGCGCGAGCGTGGCATGTCGCTCGGTGAAATGGCCTTTCTCCACGGATGCGAGCGTGAGGAGACCCAGGATCCTTCCCTTGAGGAGTAACGGGACTCCCATCCAGCCACGCACGTATTTGAACGTCGTTTCGGCCAGCGGCCCCACGCTGAGACGCCATGCTACCGCAAGGGGGTCGGCGCTGCGGGCGTCTTCGATAATGACGGCTTCGCCTGCCATGAATCGATCCCAGAAAGGGGGATAGGCATTGATGGGGACGCGAACCGGTGATAGCTCGGCCTCCTGCCCCGATCCCTGTCGATCGAAAAAGTTGAGATGGTCACCGTCACGCAGCAGGAGCGAGGCGCCGTCGTAGTCGGCTACATCTTTGAGTCCATCGACGATCAGTTCCAGTAGCGGCTTGATCTCGAGCGTCGACGACACGGTATACGAGAGGTCGAGCAGGGTTGAAAGCTCCCGTGTACGCTCTGCCACCCGTTGCTCGAGCATTTCATACGCTTCAACTTGCTCGGTTATGTCACGAATAACGATCAGAACGTGTTTCCTACCTCGAAAGAGGATCGTACTGCCATTGATATCGACATGGAAGCGCGATCCGTCCTTGCGCACCGCCCTCGCACGTGCGTGTTGTCCCTCAATTCGATTCAGTGCAGAGGAGGACAGTGCGAACTGGTGGCGGTCCTCTTCGGCAATCAGATCGATCGGATTGATTGTCATGAACTCCTCATACGTGTACCCGTGCATGGCAAACGCGGCTGGGTTCGCTTCAACCACGTGGCCGTCCAATTCCACGATGCAAATGCCGTCCGTGGTCGATTCGAATATGCTGCGGTACTGCTCCTCGCGCTCCCTGAGGCGTTCCTCGGCGTTGAGTTGCGCCGAGATGTCTTCGTTGAGAAGACCAACCTCTCGGATCTGGCCGCGCTCATCCTTGACGGGGTAGATGTAAGATCGGACCCATCGATACTCGACGTCGGTGACCCCGGAGATAGTCTTCTCGGGTTCATACTTGATCGGCGGAATCTCGACTGTTTCGCCGGCGAACCCGCGTTCGATGTAGGACATGACCCCGCTCTCCACCAATTGCGGATCGTGCAATGGGTTGTACCCCGGGATCATGTCTTTGGTCACGCCCCAAAGGCGTTCCCAGGCGGCGTTGACCTGAAGGAGAGTGCCATCGGGAGCGTAGATTTGGGTAGCAAGCGGCGACTGCTCAACTAACGCTCGGAAGCGTGCTTCCGACACTCGCAATGCCTCCTCGGCCTCTTTCCGATCGGTAACATCACGGGCAATTCCGTAAATACCGATCACCTCACCTCCGACGACGATCGGAGTAGTGGTGGCAGCCAAATCAACCCGGCGCCCATCTTTGCGGAGAATGGCGGACTCGAACCACTGCGACTCGCCTGCCACCGCTCGCTCGACCTGGAGCCGCGTGGGTTCCACCATGTCTGGGCATACAACCTCCGACCAACTCATCGCGAGGAGTTCTTGCGAACTGTATCCGGATAGTGCCGAGCAAACCTTATTTACCCGCGTGAAGTGACCGTCGAGATCGAAGGCGAAGACGGCATCAGGGTGGTGTTCGAAGAGGGAGCGATATTCCTCGCTCTCGCGGAGCTGTTGCTGCAGCGATTCAGAAACGTCGTTGACCATGTGGATGCCCTATCCGAACCTCGGAACGTGTGGGCGCGATGGAACAATTGGCCCCATTGTTTCATATCAAAACGGCTATAAATCGCGGTCGCCCTGCTGGCACCTAGTCTGACGGAGGTGCAGTGTAGAGCAGATTCCCCTCAACGACCGTCGCTTGAACTCGGAGATCGGGTGAGAGGACGACGACGTCTGCGTCCTTGCCGGTTTCGAGACTTCCCTTCGAACCTTGCACACCGATGGCTCGCGCCGGATTGAGGGTTGCCATGCGGATTGCATCTTCGAGTGTCACTCCGGCCCGGTAACACATAGTTCGCAGCGCGGCATCCATCGTGAGGACTGATCCCGCCAAAGTGCCTTCTTCCGTGGTACACCGTCCCCCTTCCACCAACACCCGCCGACCATTGAGCCAAAATTCCGTCATGTCGGTCCCGATAGGTGACATGGCATCCGACACCAGGAAGATACCGTCTCGCCCCTTCACTCGAGCAGCGATGGTGAGAGATGCTGGATGGACGTGGATACCGTCAGCGATCAATCCTGCCACCAGGCCATCCAGCTGCATGACGGCGCCGACCGTGCCCGGTTCACGAGAGCCGAGCGGCGACATGGCGTTGAACAGGTGAGTTGCCATGGACGCGCCCAGTCCAACCGCGTGCACGACTTCATGATAGGAAGCGTTGGAATGACCAATGGAAACCGTCAGACCGAGTCGCCGTGCTTCCACGATCAGGTCTGAGGCGCCCGGCATTTCGGGCGCCAGTGTCAAGACCGTGATATGTGCGCTGCCCAGACTCAGGAAGCGACGAAGTTCTTCAACCGAGGGGGGCCGAATCAACGCGGGCAGGTGTACCCCTCGACGCTCTGGATTGATGAATGGGCCCTCGACATGGGCACCTAGCACTCGGGCTCCCGAGCTTCTAGCGCCGCGTGCCCCTTCCACCGCCTGCAGCGCATCGATGGTACGCGCCGTGGAGGAGGTTACGATCGTCGGCAAAAAGGCGGTGCATCCAAAACGGGGGAGGACGTCGGACATGATCTGGACGCTCTCGACGGTCGGTTCCTCGGACAGCAACCTTCCGCCGCCGCCGTTCACCTGGAGGTCGATAAATCCGGGCGCAATGATACCTCCGCCGGCATCCAACTCGGGGACGGTCGCATCGCCTGCAACGAGGTATTCCAACACCCTCGCACGGGGGCCCACGACGCTGATACGCGTTCCATCCACCAGAACCGCGCCGTCTGGAATGACGCCTTCGGGCGTGTATACGTCGCCGCCATGAATAAGCATTGTCCCGATCTCTCCATCAATCGCCGATGCGTCAGCGATTCCGCCGAGCTACTCGACACCCGTGATGGTAGCGCACAGTTTGTATAATCGCCCGCCAATAGATGAGGATAATCACCTGGAGGGATGAGTATGCTTGCACGATGTCTGTTGTCTCTGTGTCTGGCTCTGGCGCTGGCGGCGCCGCAATTAACGCGTGCCCACGCCGCAGCTCCCTTGAGCCACGTCTACGTGATCATGATGGAGAACACCGATTACGAGGATGTGATCGGGAACACGACGGATGCACCGTACATCAACCAATTGGCTAATACCTACAGTTTTGGCGCGAACTACTACGGCGTGACCCACCCCAGCGAACCGAATTACATCGCGGCCACGGCAGGCGACTTCTTCGGATTGCATGCCGACGATCAGTCGAAACGGTTCGCCGCGACAAACATTGTGGATCAGCTCGAATCGAAAGGACTGACCTGGGCGACATACCAACAAGGACTGCCGGCGGTCGGCTCGACCGTCGATCAAGCTCCGGCCACGGGTTCCGGATTATACGTCCGAAAGCACAACCCATTCGCGCTCTTCAGTGACGTGCTGGCCAGTCCGGCGCGGGTGCAAAACTTCAAGCCGATCGAGTCGCTCGCAAGCGATTTGAACTCGGGAACAGCTCCGAACTTCGCTTTTATAGTGCCGGATCAATGCCACGATATGCATGGCGTCTCGCCGCCGAGCGCCACCAATTACGGCCTGCCGTGGTGCGCGTATCCCCCGAACTTCACGCTCAATCATGCCCTCATTCAGGCAGGCGACGCGTATGTGAAGCAGCTCGTAACCACGATTATGTCCTCTAAAGGCTGGACGGCCGACTCCGCCATCGTGCTTACCTGGGACGAGAACGAGTCCAGCGGTCTGAGCGCCCCGAACCGTGGCTATGCGTCATCGACCGGGTGCTGCGCCAGCCCCGCCGGTGAAGGAGGCGGCCGCGTTCCTCTGGTCGTCATTACCAATACTCCGTCCCACACCGTATCGCTACAACCGTACAACCACTACTCGTTGCTTCGAACGATCGAGGACAACTTCGGCCTGGCCTGCCTGGCCAATGCATGTGACCCATCGGTGCACGCCATGACGGACTTGACCTCCCCGACTGGAAGCGCGATTCCGTTGCAGTTCGCGCAGGGCTTCGCCGTCACCTTCACCAGTGCGACACCGGGTCAGGGATGGGTACTCTTCGGTCCCGGACCTGGATGCTCCGGTCTGGTCGAAACTGCTACCAACGATGTCAGTGCCGGCACGAAGACGCATACCGTCATCGTGACAGGGAATGACCTGGCAGGAAGCATCGGCAACATTGGATTGACACCCGGGGCGACCTATTCGTACGAGTCGGTCACGCTCGGGAACGACGGCACCACCCAGATCGACAACAACGGTGGGAAGTGCTATCAGGTCACGATCTCGAAGCCTGCCTAAGTCACGGAAACCAAGAATCCCCTCTCACCGCGCACGGTGAGAGGGGATTCTTTCTATCTATGCGATGAGCAAGAGAAGGAGGGAAACGCCGCTCGGTGATCCTGTTGGTGAAGCACCGAGCGGCGTTGTTGGAGGAGCATCGGTGCTGCTTCGCTTGGACACCATCATCATGCCACCCAGTTCATGGCTGCACATCAGTCGAAACGCGTAGGAGCGCATGCGACAAATGGACTACGCTTTTAAGCCAGATGCGACTTATTGAACCGGCTCGCTCTGTGCTCTATGTTGCACTTCCCGCTGCAAACGGCCCGGAAACGCAACTCCGCCGCCGCCACACGATGGGATCTTGAGCTGGGCAACTTTTGATGCACAGAGTCCCAGACTGCTTGAGACTCTGTTCTCCTCGTACCGGAAAACTTCCCTTGTCTCAAGATCGGCCGCTTTTATGACACGGATTACATTTTCTCCACAGAAAGCACCGTGGTCACCCAGTTTCAACCGAAAAAGAGGCGCTTTTCAACCCTATGCCGCCGCGACGGGGATATAATGGCAATCACGAGGGACGGAACGGGAGAGTTCCTCTCCGTCGCCTTATGTTGTAGGTGGGAGCCGGAGACATGACCGTCGACACAACTGATCTCGAAAGCTTAGGCAATTACATACGAGGTCGCCGTCAGGTGCTCGGTTTGACTCAGACCCAACTCGGTCAGCGCCTCGGCTGGATGCAAGAACGGGTGTCAATTCTCGAGAACGGGAAGTACGGGATGCCGTCCCTGCCGGCTCTCGCGCGGCTCGCGATTGCGTGTGAAGTGCCTCTCATGGGGATATTGCGCGCCGCAGGATACGGTGACGATTCGCACCTGGAAATGGACAGTTCGACTGCTGAGCATCCGAGTGGGACGGCTCTGCTGTATACACTGCAGCAATTGATCGCGATCGATGTAGGCACGATGAAAGATGCGCTCAATCAGGCCGCTGATCTACTGGCAGGCGTGATGGGCGCCGAGAAGGTCGATGCATTCATCTGCGATCCCACGGTGGAAAGCCTCGTCGCGCTCGGAGCCAGTAATACGGAAATGAGCCGCAGACAGCGGCGGGTGGGCATGGACCGGTTGGCTATCGCCAATAGGGGTCGTGAGGTCGAAATATTCGAGACCGGCGTGCCCTACCTCACCGGGGACGCGAAGAGCGATCCTTCTATGCTGGTGGGCGTCGTGCAAGGTCTGGGTATCCAGTCCTTCCTGGGTGTCCCGCTATCGGTTGATAGTGAGCGACGGGGGTTACTTGTCGCGACCAGCTCAAAGCCCGATCAGTTCCACGAAGAGGATATTTCCTTCTTCGAGACCGTCGCTCGTTGGGTTGGCATCACCGCGCACCGGGCCGAACTGATGGAGGAGGTGCAGCGAGACGCGATGGAGAAAGCACGGCGTACGGCCGCCGAGGAGCTAATTGAATATTTAGGTCAGGATACGAAGCTGCGTCTCGAACCGGTCCTTGAGCGGCTCATCGTGCTGCGTGACACAGCACAACAAGAGGGGCAGGCGGGATATGCTCGCGACTTCGAGTTCATTCAGGAGCGAGTCGAGCAGGTGGAGAAGTCGATTGTGGACCTACTCGATGCCAGCGCCCTGGAGCGCGGCTTGGTCGCATTGAAGCGTGAACCTACCGACCTGGTTCGACTAGTCCGTGAAGTCGTTGCTCAGCACACGGAAGAAATGGCTTCAGTGTACATACGAGCGCCCGAGAATTTGCACGCCGATCTCGATGCGGCGCGCATTCGGAGCGCTATTGACGCGCTCGTGCGCAATGCTCTCCGTCGTTCCCCGGGGAGCCTTCCGATCGTGATCGAGATCGGTGAGGTGCATCAGGACGGTCATGACCAGGTTGTTGTGAGCGTGCAGGACAAGGGAACGAGCCTCGAGTCCGCTCCACCGTCCGATGCCGCCGCCCACTCGCATTCGAGTGCCGATTCGCGTTCGTTGGGACTAGGCCTGTATCAGGCCCGCAGTGCAGCCGAAGCGCACGGGGGTACGATTACGATTGACGCTCCAAGCGTCAATACGGTCATTTTCAAACTTACACTTCCGCTGTCGTCGCAACGTCGCCGGGCAAGCGACGTCACCTCGATCGATAATCGCCTCGAATCTCGGTAATTTCGATTTCATTGCCGAACGGGTCGAAGGTCGAGAATCGAGGCCTATTGCGAATCGGCGTCGTGTCCACGCAACGAAATCCTGCGCCTTCGAGGCGAGACCGGACAGCATCGAGATCGTCGCAGACCAGACAAAAGTGGGCTCCGCCATGGTGCAACGGGAAGTCATCATCGATTGCCAGGACGTGGATCTCGTCCTCACCGCACGCAAACCAGGCCACGTCGATTTGATCGAAGGTGCTTGGCTTGGGGCGCTCTTCACACCCCAGGACATCGTGGTAGAAATACAGGGCTTGAACCAGTGCCGCGTCACCGCGAGGGCGAGGAACGCTGGCATGCTGGAGTCGTTCGA
>DAINCT010000042.1:0-4331 GCA_036732245.1 Chloroflexota bacterium
GTGTGGACACCCATGGGGTCGAGGTTCTCCATGTTGCAGACGATCAGGCAGTTATCCTCGGAGTCGCGTATAACCTCGTACTCCACCTCAGCCCAGCCGTACACGCTGCGCTCCACCAGGACCTGGCCGCTACCGCTAAATGCCAGACCACTCCTCACCTGATCCACTAGCTCGGAAGAGTCCGTGGCGAAGCCGCTTCCCGCGCCACCCAGGGCATATGCCGAACGGCACATGACGGGGTACCCGATCTCCTCAGCGACCTGCAGCGCCTCCTGCACCGAGTTGACGGCTCGGCTGGGCAGGATTGGTTCGCCGACGGCTTCCAGCGTGGAGGCAAACAGAGCACGATCCTCACCTCGCCGAATAGCTTCGAGGCCGGTCCCGAGAATTCGCACGTCGTAGCGCTCGAGCACGCCGGCCTCGTCCAGAGCGACCGCCAGATTGAGGCCGGTCTGACCGCCCACCGTGGCGATAACTCCATCCGGTCGTTCGCGGGCAATGATCTGCTCGAGCGAGGAGACGGTCAGAGGTTCGATGTAGACCACATCCGCTACGTGTGGATCGGTCTGGATGGTGGCGGGGTTGGAGTTGACCAGGATCGTGGTAACACCGGCCTCTCGGCAGGCCAGGCAGGCTTGCGTCCCGGAGTAATCGAATTCTGCCGCCTGGCCGATGACGATCGGCCCGGAGCCAATAATCAGTACGCGTTCCGTCACGCAGCCATTCCGAGCCACTCGTCGAGCAACACACCTGCATCTTTCGGGCCCGGAGTTCCCTCGGGATGGAACTGGACGGAGCGAATGGGAAGGGTACGGTGGCGCAACCCCTCAACCGTCTCGTCGTTCAGATTACGGTGCGAGACCAGCAGATCGGACGGCAGTGAACCCGCATCCACCGCGTAGCCGTGGTTCTGGGTCGTCACGAAGGCGTGGCCGGTCGTGGTGTCCTGGACCGGATGATTGGCCCCACGATGGCCGAACTTGAGCTTGTAGGTGGTAGCTCCGGCTGCGAGCGCGAGCAGCTGATGGCCGAGACAGATGCCGAACAATGGCACCGTGCCATACAGTTCGCGAATCGTCTCCACAACCGGCATCGCACTAACGGGATTGCCCGGGCCGTTCGAAATCACCACCCCGGCAGGATGGAGCGCCATGACATCGGCAGCTGACGTGTGGGCCGGCAGCACGATGACCTGGGTGTCGCGCCGCACCAACTCGTCGATCACGCTGCGTTTATTTCCGCAGTCGAGCAGCGCCACGCGCCGTCTTCCATCGCCGTGTACCTCCGGCCGTGCCACGGTCGACTCGCTGACAAAGTCTCGAGTGTCGTAGGAGCAGGCGTCCAACATCATGCGTAGCACTGCCAGCGACGGGGCATGCTCCTCTTGATGAATGCTCATAACGCCCGGCATCGCGCCGTGGCGACGCGTCCAGAGTGCGATGGCGCGGGTATCAACACCATGCATCGTCGGCACGCCGTGCCGGGCTAGATAGCTGCCCAGCGACCGCTGGTCGGCGCCGGCATCGGACAGCGTCGCCACGATTACGCCCGATGCCTGGAGGAGATGGGATTGGGCCCGGCCGGCGGAAACGCCGTAATTGCCAATGAGGGGATAGGTAAACATCAGGAGCTGGCCGCGGTACGAAGGATCGGTCAACGCTTCCTGATAGCCGGTCATGGCAGTGGTAAAGACCAGTTCTCCGCTTGCCAGTCCGGGCACACCGGCGCCCCGTCCATAAAAGCAGGTGCCGTCAGTGAGCATCAAGGTGGCGGCAAGCGGCCGCGCCGGCGATCCGTCCACCGGCGTATCTGTCGTACTTTCTATCTGTTCAATCGTCACCATGTATTCCCCTCCTCCACGTGCACGCCCCCGACATAAAAAAACTCGTCCCAACGGGGACGAGATATGTGATCCATTTACGCGAAATCGCCGGTAAGACCGGCGGTGGACCACCTCGCCACCATCGGCTTCGCCGGACTCGCATATCGCCGTGCTCATAAAAAGACTCGCCCCTGGATGGGACGAGTCGGCTCTGTGTCATGTATGGGTTCGCCATTTGCACGATGCTGCCCTCGCGTTCGGTCTTTACACGGCTTGTTCATTGTTCCTGATCTGACTCCTCGAGGTCAACCGTGCAACCCTACAGGAATTGGAGCGCGCGCCTGGATACCTTGTCCAGGTCAGGCATCTGTCTTCACCCACGCTCATGTCGTTCCCCTTCTCAGGATGATCTCAGTCGGCGCGAATTAAGGTGTGGAAGCAGAAGGGGCGGCCCGTGACGGTGAAAATTGGATCGTGAGTCGGACCAATGCCGTCATGAGCCATCCGAGAGAGTGAGCTTAAACCGCTATTATCCTCACGTGGGACGATTGGGGCGACTTGTACGACGATGTGAAACCTCCACGGAGGGCCAACCCACTCATCTGTCCAGGGATTCAAGTGGAAATGGGTGTGTGCGTGCAGATTCGTGGGGCCGGAAGTACGGTAGGGTTCCTCTCGACGTGGCGTTTGGCTCCGTGAACATGACCGTACATCACTTCTATTTTTGCGACGGAGGACGATAGTGGCGGGCGCTGTCGTGAGCCGAGGCACCACCTGGACACCGACGCTGCAGATAACGTCGGTCCGTTCAGCCGCTGCACATCGGACAACCTGGGCGATCGTAGCCGGATTGACGATCGTCTCGCTGCTCGTCCGACTGGCTCACATCAACTACCAGTCACTGTGGCTGGACGAAGGGTATACTCTCCTTTTTTCCGGTATGCCGCTGTCGAAACTCCTCACGGTGGGCGGCGCCCACGAGCACCCTCCGCTCTACTATCTTCTGGTTCACCTTTTGATGGACCTGCATCATTCCTACCTGATACCGCGCTTCATCTCGGTCCTGGCCGGTTCACTTTCCATTCCCGTGCTCTATGCCCTGGGCGCGCGGATCTTCGATCGAGGGGTTGGGATTGTCGCTGCAGGATTCCTCGCGGTTTCTCCCTTTCATTTCTGGTTTAGCGATGATGGCCGGGCCTACGAGTTGGCGGGATTGTTCGTTCTGCTCTCGTATTTGCTGCTTTTCCGGGCGCTCGATCGACCCAGAGTGGGGCTCTGGATCGCCTATGGTGCTTCGCTCGCGGCCTGCCTTTACACCGAGTACACCACTGTTCTGGTACTGCTGCCCCAGGGGCTGCTTCTTATTCGCG
Source organism: Chloroflexota bacterium (assembly GCA_036732245.1). Taxonomy (GTDB): domain Bacteria; phylum Chloroflexota; class UBA5177; order UBA5177; family UBA5177; genus JANWJD01. The sequence continues at coordinate 3,193 of DAINCT010000042.1, forward strand.
CGTATTCGCGTGGCCTGGCGCGACCGCTCCTGTTGGCGTGGGGTGGTGCAGCGCTCACGTTTGCTCCCTGGCTTCCGACGTGGCTCCATAACGCCTCGACCGTCTCGGATAATTACTGGATCCCGAATCCGACGTGGTCCTCGTTGCAGAGTGTCATGCTGGAGGCGTTGGGGCTGAAAACAACCTGTCCCAGTGCCCCTTGTACGGGCAACCTTCCGCCGCTCCCACTCCTGCCGGGCCATGAAGGATTGATTGCAGGCGTGACCGGAGCGGCGATTCTGATCACTCTGTTGTGGGCCGGCGTGCACAAGAATTTACCGGTCTCGGTGGTTGCACTATGGTTCGTGCTGCCCTTTGCGATCGTCCTGCTCCTCTCGCTCCATCGATCACTGTATCTCGATCGCGTGTTTCTCGATGCCACCTTTGGTCTGTACCTTCTCATGGCATGGTGGTTGATGCATGCGCTGCAACGATGGTCACTGACTCCGGCCGCACTTCTCCTGGTGATACCGGTCGCCGGCGCACTGTTGGGATTCCACGCAACGTACTCCAATGTGACGAACGCGGATTGGAGATCCGCCACCCGCGATTTCCAATCCGTTTACCGAACCGGCCAATCGGTCGTCTTCTATCCCGGTCCAGTGCAATCGATCGTGGCGGCATATCTGCCGTCACACCAACATCTGAGCCTGCAACGACCGGTCTGGTTCCACCAATATCTAGACGTCCCCGGCTGGCAGCTTCGATACGCCGCGAGCAGTGATGAGGGGCTTCGGAACATGCAGCTTGCGGAGGCAGCGTCCGGGCGCCGTGCAGTATGGCTGCTGGCCGAGGACTACACCGGACTACCCGAGGCGCGACACTGGTTAGAGGCACACGGATTTCATCTGAGGCTCAGTCAACTCTACGATGGGCACGCGCGGATCGAACTGTGGGATCGTGGCACACCGGCCGACTTTGGGCCGACTGTAGTGCCTGGTAGTTTCGGCGCCCGGTGGACGCACACGGGGAACGTATCGCTGCGCGGCAGAACGGCTACGGTGGAGGGACGAACTGCGTTGGACCGATCCTTTGCCGTACAGCCTGGTAAGGCCTACGTGGTGAACGTCGACTTTCGCTGTTCGCCGCCGGCCTACCCG
>DAINCT010000042.1:4341-15611 GCA_036732245.1 Chloroflexota bacterium
CGTCGGGACGATCCGAGCACAGCGGCGATCGTTTCGGCACGCAGGAAGCGCGGTTCCCTCGAAGCAAATGGTATGACTGGCCGGTGGTGGGTGTGTGGTTGTCACAGCCCTTTGGTTTTGTCACGCCGCCCCATGATGTGCGGGCCGTGCTGCACCTGCGAACCCTGTGGGGATCGTGTTCGTGGCGAGACATTTCCGTGTACCGCCAGCGGTAGATGGGTCGCTCACGCCGCGACACCGAAAGCACGTATTGGCGTGCGTAGCGCCGGAGTGGCCGGCACGCTCTATGATGCGAGCATTATGCCAACTCTTTCTACGGTGCAGTCCCTTTCAGCGCCCCGTCTCTACTCATCAGAGCCGAGACTGTGGGCGCATGCGTAGGATTTACGATGTCGACGTGCTCCTCGAGCAATATCACTCTTCGCTCAAACCCGGTCCCGGCACGTTGGTCAGGCTAATCGGGCTGGACGGTCGCGACGGCTACAATCCATCCAATCCCGTACCCGACGGCGCACATCCATATACCTATGTGCGCGTTGAGCCGCGTCAGGATGAGTTTGATTCCTGGTCCGTCCCGTTCCGGCAGCGTGCGGTGGATCGATGGGAACTGGACGAGCACCTGCCACGGCTGCGGTTACAGGATCCGTCTGTCGCGGTGCTGAATGGAACCCTGGTGGTGGGAGGCGTGCGAATCGTGGACCAATCGCCCCGGCACGTTATCTGGGAAACCGTCTTCTACCGGGGACCGAGGCTCGAGAGCCTTTCCGAATTCGCCCGCAGCCCCCTCTTGATGAAAGATGTACGGTTGATCGAGATCGAGCCGAGCATCATCGGAGTGTTCACGCGGCCCCTGGGTGGGAAAGCAGGGCGGGGACAGATCGGCTACACCGAGATATCGAGCATCGACGAATTGACTACCGCAGTCATGGCCGAGGCAGAGATGATTGAGAGCCAACCGATCGCGGAGCATTGGTGGGGAGCAAACGCGGTGTATCGGCTCGATGGCGACAATCTGGGTGTGCTCGCGCATATTGCAAAATTCGAGGGAGAGAGTCGTCATTACTACCCCATCGCATTTGTCTTCGACCGGCGCACGCGCCGGATCGTACGCGAGCCCAAAATCATCGCCGATCGATCGTGCTTCCCGGCACACGCAGCCAAGCGCCCGGACCTGGAAGACGTCATTTTCCCGGCCTGGTTAGACCGCAAACGCGGACTGTTGTGCGGTGGCTTGTCCGACGTGGCGATCGGCGTCCTGGCGATCGAGGACCCGTTCGTCTGAGCAGATTCGGAGTGGCGAACCCGTGGGGGTAGGAAGACGCTCCACCGGCCGAACGGACGCCATGCCTGCCCGGGGCCCTGGGGAGACGGCGCGGGCCGAGTCAGCTGGGTTTGGGGTTTGTTACGATGGAGAGTTTTCGTCCGTTACACATACCTGAACCTTTCAGGTGTGGGGAGTTTGATGTTTCGTTTTTCCATGGCGGTGGGGCTGTTACTGCTGATGGTAGCTCTGCACGGCGTGATCGAAAGTCCTCGATCCGAGGCGCAGGGAGTGGGCACCGCGACAGTGATTCTGCCGGGCGCCACCGTGACACCGGCTGATCCGATTCAACACATCGTGATCCTGGTCAAAGAGAATCGGTCGTTTGACAACTATTTCGGCACGTTTCCCGGGGCGGACGGCAGCCGCACAGCGCAGACCTCCGATGGTCAGACCGTGCCACTCCTGCACACACCGGATCACACATTGATCGACATCAATCATGCCGGTGATGCCGCCAAGGTTGCAGTGAACGGCGGCAAGATGAACGGCTTTGACAAGCTGCAAGGCGCGATTCAGGACGGTCAAGACATCGCGCTATCGCAACTCTATCAGTCCGACATCCCGAACTACTGGCGCTACGCGCAAACCTTTACACTCGACGACCATTTCTTCTCCACCATCAATGGTCCCAGCTTCCCAAATCACCTGGTGACAGTGGCAGGGACATCCAACAACACGGACGACAACCCGATCCTCAACACCTACCACTCGTGGGGATGCGACGCCGGGCCGTACACGAAGGTCGATGCGGTGAATCCCCAAACGGGCCAGCATTACTACATGAAGCCATGTTTCGATATCAACACACTGCCGGACGAATTGCAGAAAGCCGGCATCTCGTGGAAGTACTATGCGCCGGGCCAGTTTCAATCCGGCTACATCTGGTCGGCCTTGAACTCGATCAAACACATTCGTGATTCGTCCCTCTGGCAGACGAACGTGCCGGATACCAGCCAATTCTTGAAAGATGTGAAAGACGGCACCCTACCTCAAGTGAGCTGGCTGGTGATGAACGAGGGCGTGAGCGAGCACCCTCCTCATAGCTCATGCGCTGGGGAAAATTGGACCGTGACGCAGCTCAACGCATTGATGAAAAGTCCACTCTGGTCGAGTACGGCCGTCTTCCTCACTTGGGACGACTTCGGTGGCTTTTACGACCACGTGGCCCCGCCGGTACACGACTTCATCTCCTATGGACCGCGCGTACCGACGCTGGTAATCTCGCCCTATGCACGGGCGCACACCGTCGACCACACCGCGTACGATTTCGGATCGATCGTGCGCTACGTGGAAGACAAGTTCAATCTGCCGCGGATGGGCGAATACGACCGTGCCGCCACGAGCATCGCCGGCAGCCTGAATCTTACGCAGCAACCCATTCCACCACTCACACTGGATACCCGAACCTGTCCACCCGGCGCCTACCTCACGACCACCGCGCTCAAAGGACAGGTGACAGGAGTCATAAATCAGCCACAGCAACGCGCCGTCTTTATCCTGACCTCTACCTCTCCCGACCCCGCCAAGCTGGTGGTCGCGGGTCAATCGGTCGTGCAGACCAAGGACGGCAAGACCATCGGCTTACAGTACATCCAGAAGGGTGACCACGTGAGTGCGGCCGGCGTTCCGACACCCGATAAGGCGCTGGTTTACCTCGGGAATCGCATCACGGATACAGATGTGGAGGTGGTGCACGACCAGATCGGGTTCGTCACCCACTGGAATGCCAGGCATCTGACGCTGGCGGTGCACGTCAGTGGGAATATGATCGTCACGGTGACGCTCAAAACGCCAACCAGGTTCAGCGGCCCCCGCAACAACAGTGGGACACCAACGCTGGTGCGCGGCGACGTGGTTGGGATCAGCGGCGTCATCAATACCCGGCAACACAGAGTCGTGGGACCGGCAACCGTCCATTACTACTGGCAGGCAAACGGCAAGTCGAAGATCAAACGCCGGCTCAGAACGCTGTGAAGTCGGAGACGGTCGAGGTAATTGCCGGCAAGCGGGCGCTTGTCACCGGCGCGGCCTCGGGCATCGGACTGGCCGTGGCACGCGAACTGGCGGCGCATGGGGCCGAATTGACGGTCACCGATCTCCCTGGGGGCCGCCTCACGGCGGTGGCAAGCGAAATGGGCGCCATCTCCATTGCCGCCGACCTGAGCGATCGGGCCGAGACGGTGCGCCTGGCGCAAGAAGCGAGGCCGGTCGATATTCTGGTGAACAACGCGGGCCTGCAGCATGTGCGTCCGGTGGAAGCATTCGAGGATGAGTGGTGGGACCGGTTGTTGGCGGTGATGTTGACGGCGCCGTTTGTCCTGATTCGCGAGCTACTTCCGGGCATGTACGAGCGGGGCTGGGGACGCATCATTAACGTGGCATCGGTCCACGGACTCGTGGCATCGCCGTACAAGTCGGCGTACATCTCGGCCAAGCACGGCGTGATCGGCCTGACCAAAACGGTGGCGCTGGAGGCGGCGGAACGTGCGCCCGGCGTGTCGGTCCATGCGATTGCGCCCTCATACGTGCGCACTCCTCTGGTGGAGAAACAGATCGCCGACCAGGCCCGTGCGCACGGTATTTCGGAGGATGAAGTGATCGAGCGCATTCTCCTGGCGCAAAACGCGGTGAAGCGCCTGATCGAGCCGGAGGAAGTGGCCCACGCCGTCGCCTTCCTGTGCGGCGATGAGGGACCGATGATGACAGGCAGTGTGCTGACCATGGATGCGGGGCGACTGGCACAGTAGGTAGCGCGCGAACTCGCGTTCAGTCATCTTCCAATTATCCCGTTGACAGTACCGAAACCCGGTTGTAACATGAAACCTGACTCGTGATTCAGGTGAATGGTGAGTCAGGTTTCATATAGGTTCTGGGTGGTATGACCAGGTCGCCCACCAGGGGCGACGCTACCGATTGGCTTGGGTGTTGATCGATGTCGGCTTGTGGCCGGTGGTGGAGGCACGCGTGGTCGTTCCGGTGACGGCGAGAGGGCAGGAGACTCGGGCCCGCCTGCTGGCGGCAGCCGAGAAGGTCTTCGGCGAGCGCAGCTACTTCCAGGTGTCGATGGCCGATATCACGCGCGAGGCAGGAGTCGGCAACGGCACCTTCTATCTGTACTTTCCCTCGAAAGAAGCGGCCTTTCGTGAACTCGTCAAGGAGCGCGGCCACGAACTTCGCATGGTGACGCATCTGGCGGCCGAGGGCGCAGCCGTGCGCTCACAGGCTGAACGGGCCGGCTTTGCCGCTTTTTTCGACTTCATCAATCGGCACCGACATCTCTATCGCATCGTGCGCCAGGCCGAGTTTGTCGATGCGGACCTCTTTCGCGAATACTACGATCTCTTCGCGGCGGGGTACCGAACGGCTCTCAGCGCGGCTATGGATCGAGGGGAGATAGCGCGCATGGATCCGGAGGTCCTGGCCTACTGCCTGATGGGCATTGGCGACTTCGTTGGGATGCGATGGGTGGTGTGGAGCAGCGATCCAATTCCAGGGGATGTGTTTGAAGCTGCCATGCGCTTTATCGCGACCGGACTCTCAGGGACACAACCGGTCGCACCAGAGGGAGGTGGGGCGGCGGAATAGCGGAATCGACATCGTGCTTCAGGAACATCCATCCACTTGTTCACAGGAGGAGACTTCTCCCATGAGAGGCAACCGCTACGCGTACGTCCTGTTTTCTCTGGCCATCGCCCTCTCCTTGCTACTACAGGGCGCCGGTGGTGCCAGAGCGGCACACACAAACGCCACGAAGCTCAAGGGTTCGATTGTAATCGGCCAGATTACTTCAGAAACCGGAGCATTCTCGATCTATGGCACCGAACAAATCGAAGGATTCAAGGCCGGTCTTGCCTACGCCACCAAAGGCACGAACAAGGTTGACTCGGCCAGGCTCGTCGTCAAGACCTATAACGACGTGCCGGCGTCGTCCAGTGCCGGCATCCCGGATCCGGCCACCGCCGTGACCGACGCGAAAACAGCCATCACCAACGATCATGCGCAAATCCTGCAATGCTGCGCCTCGAGTGCGAGCGCGCTGGCCGTGGCGGGAGTCGCCGCCCAATACCAGAAGATCCTGATGGTGGCGCCGGCCGCCGACGATACAATCTCCGGCGTGAACCGCTACACGTTCCGCACCAGCCGCATGGCGACTCAGGACGCCCTCACGGGCACCAAGTACGCGGTGAAAAAGTTTGGGAAGGGCTACATGACCCTAGCCCAGGACTACGCCTTCGGCCACAGCCAGGTTACGGCCTGGAAGACGCAGCTCGACAAGCTGGGCGCCACGGACGGCGGCGATGTCTACTTCCCGTTGACAACCACCGATTTCACCCCATACATTCAGCAGATTCTGTCCAAGAAGCCAAACTGGGTCTTCATGGCCTGTGCGGGCCAGCAATGCGTGGCACTCGCCAAGGCACTCGACGGGGCGGGTGTCTTCGATCAGACACATCTCTTCACCGGTCTCGGCAACATCGCCTCGTTCCCCGGCTTCGGCGACGCGGGGACGAAGATCGGCTACATGAGTGTCTACTACTACAAATTCCCCAAAACGGCGGCGAATACCTATCTGGTGAAGTACATCAGGCAGCACTACAACCGACCGGCCGATATCTTCGATCAGGACTCATTCGCCGCGGCCCAACAGATCGTGGCGGCGCTGAAGAAGACGCACTCGACCGGCTCCGGAAAGATGATCAAGGCGCTGGAAGGTCAAACCGTGCAGGGACCAAAGGGTGCCTACACCATCCGCAAGGCGGACCACGCCTGCCTGCAGCCCATGTACGTCGCCCAACTGGTCGGTAGCGGCACCACCTTCACGGCGAAGCTGATTGCGACGCTGTCGCCCAAACAGACGGCCCCGCCAATTCAAAAGCATAACTGGTAAGTATGGGTTCCCATCTCCTCGCCCCATCGCGAGGAGATGGGACGATCGTGCCTGAAGTGGACGGAAGGTAGAGATCGTATGGAGGAAACGGGCGGCACGGCACACGGGCCGTGCCCCACGACCAAAGGGCGGTGCGACGGAAGTGCGCACTTGCGGACAACGGTCGTTGGGATCGCCCGGCGTGGCGATCCGCCCCGGCATCCGGACGTGACCCGGTCCCGGCGGTCCTCGGCCAGTCCCTTACGAGCTGTTTGGGGATCTAATCACCGTAGGACGGAGCAGGTTGACCACGAGGGTCAACGCTACGATTCACCGCTTGCGGGATGGGCCGCATGACGACACCTGCACCCATTCTCGAGATTCGCGATCTCACCTTTGGTTTCGGGGGAAACCTCGTGACCGATCACGTCTCGCTGAGCGTGGCACAGGGCGAATTTCTCTCGATCATTGGGCCGAACGGGGCGGGAAAGACCACCTTTTTCAATGTGGTGAGCGGTGTCTACAAGCCGTCAGGCGGCACCATCACGTACCGGGGACATGACATTACAGAGACCAATGCGGCGCAGCGCGCACGGGCCGGCATGGCACGATCGTTCCAGTTGACGAACGTCTTTCCCACACTGTCCGTACTCGAAAACGCGCGGCTGGCGGCGCAAGCCCAGGGACCGCGTCAGTATGGACTGCTGCGACCGTTCACGGCGTATCGACGATATCTGGATCGCGCTCAGTCCGCCCTGGAATTGGTCGGACTGGGGACACGGTTGAACGGTCCGGCCGGAGCACTGAGCCATGGAGACAAGCGCAAGCTGGAACTGGCGATGGTGATTGCCGCCGATCCGGAAATCCTTCTGCTGGACGAGCCCACGTCGGGCGTGAGCGCCGAGGACGTGCCGGCCATGGTCGCGCTCATCCGAAAAATCCGCCGGGTTGAGGGCAAGACAGTGCTAATGGTCGAACACAAAATGTCGGTGGTGCTTGATCTGTCGGATCGTATTGCCGTATTGCACGGCGGCAAGCTGCTGGCAATCGATACCCCCGAGAAGATCCAGGGAAACGAGACGGTCCAGGCGGCGTATCTCGGGCAGGACAGTGTCTAATATGTCAGCCCAGAGCCCGCCTGCACCTGCTACCGCGGAGACGGCGAAAATGGTGCTGTCGCTGCAAAACGTCCATACCTATATAGCCGGCTCGCACATCCTGCAGGGCATCTCATTTGACGTGACGGAAGGCGAGACCACCGTCCTGCTGGGTCGCAACGGCGCCGGCAAGAGCACCACGCTGCGCACCATCATGGGCAACCTGCCGGCAGCCCAGGGATCGATCACACTGGATGGACGAGAGCTCCGCGGCAAGCCGGCGTACTATGCGGCGCGACAGGGCGTGGGCTTCGTGCCGGAGGATCGTGAGGTCTTCGTATCGCTGAGCGTGGAGGAGAATCTGAAGCTGGCGCAGCGCGGAGACGCGTCACGCGGTGCGGCCGGCATCGAGCAGGCGTACACTCTGTTCCCCGATCTGCGACAGGCGCGATCACGTTCAGCCGGCGCCATGTCCGGTGGGCAGCAGCAGATGCTGGCCATTGCCCGGGCGATGATGAATCGGAACCGGGTCGTGCTGGTGGATGAGCCGACGAAGGGACTGGCTCCGGTGGTGGTGAAGCAATTGGCCGCGATTTTCGAGTCGCTGCGCGACGAGGGGGAAACGATCCTGTTGGTGGAGCAGAACCTGGAGTTTGCGGCCAGGGTCGGTCACCGTTTTTACGTCCTGGATGAAGGGCGAATCGTGCATGGAGGCCGCATGGACGAACTCACGAGTGATCCCGAACTCCTCCGCCGGTACATCGGAGTCTAGAGATGAGTACCTTTCTCACCCTCACCGTCAGTGGAATCTCGCTCGCTGCGTTGTTCTTTATGGTCTCGGCCGGTCTCTCTCTGATCTTTGGGCTGATGGGCATTTTGAACTTCGCGCACGGCGCCTTCTTCCTATGGGGCGCGTACATCTGGTTCGAAGTCTTCAACCGGACCGGAAACTTCCCACTCGCGCTATTGGCTGCGTTGGCTGCCGGAGCGGTGTTGGGTGCCGTGACCGAACGGGTGTTTATCCGACCGATTTACCGACGCCCTCTCTCACAGATCCTGGTGACGCTCGGGCTCGGGCTGGTGCTCACCCAATTGGTGATCGCCATCTGGGGCGTGCAGCCGCAGTACTTCGCGAGTATCCCCGGGCTCAGCAAGACCTGGCGCGTGGGCGACTTCTACGTCCCCTCGTACAAGCTGTTTGTGATTGCCATCGGCCTGGTAGTGCTGGCCGCGGTATGGACACTCCTGCGTTATACCCGCATCGGTCTGATCGTGCGGGCCGGGGTGGAGAATCCGTCGATGGTCGAATCCCTCGGGATCAACGTGAGCCTGGTCTTTCTCGGTGTCTTTGCCCTGGGGGCAGGGCTCGCCGCGTTGGGCGGCGCGGTCTTCGCCCCGTACGTCAACTCCACGACCACCGATATGGGGCAAACGGTACTCCTCTCGGCCATCATCGTGGTGGTGCTCGGCGGGCTCGGTAGCTACCTCGGCTCGGCGGTGGGAGCACTGGTGATCGGGCTCGCCCAGATCTACGTTCCGTACTATACGTTTCAGCTGGAAGCCAGTTCCCTCTGGCCGCATGGCTGGCCAACCAACATCGACTCGTCGGCCGCCTCCCTCATCTCATTGGTCCTGTTGGTGGCGATTCTGCTCATCCGACCCCAGGGGCTGATGGGCCTGAAGCTGGAACATGGGGGGCTGTAAGTGATGATCCGCCGTCGTCCTTCCGTGGGCGTCGGTACTGGCGCCGTCATGCTGGTACTGCTCCTCCTGCTTCCCCCCGTCGTGGGGAGCACACAGCTCAGTCTGCCGACCGAGATCTTCCTGTTTGCCGTCTTCGCCCTGACCTATGATGTGCTGTTTGGCTTTACGGGTCTCATCTCATTCGGTCACGCTCTGTTCGTGGGATTCGGCGGATATTCGATCGCCGTAGCGATGACCGGACACGGCGTCGCATTCTGGCCTGCGTTGTTGATCGTACTCGTCACCGGCCTGGTGGTCTCGACTGTGACCGGTGTAGTGGCACTGCGCACGCGTGGCGTGTATTTCGCCATGGTCACCCTGGCGTTCGCCCAGGCTGCGTTCACCCTGGCTCAGAGCAACATCGGCAATCAGACCAACGGCGAGAACGGTCTGACAGTCAGTGGCGCGCCGAATTGGCTGGTCGGGCCCACCAGCCAGACACACTTTTATTACGTGGCGCTGGCCGTTCTGGTCTGCAGCTTCCTGTTGCTCCGGGTGTTCGTGCAATCTCCAGTGGGGCGAGTCTGGCAGGCAATTCGCGAAAACGAGCAGCGCTCCCTCATGCTGGGGTACCGACCGTTCGTGTACAAACTGCTGGCCTACGTGATCTCCGGTACGCTGGCCACCCTGGTGGGCGCACTGTACGCCCTCTTCGTGGGCGCGGTCTCGACCAACCTGTTCTCGGCCGATGTCACGATTCAGCTCCTCCTGATGGTGATTATCGGGGGTGCGGGCAGCTTGTGGGGTGCGATGCTGGGCGCCGCCATCGTGCGGGCGCTCGATCGCTATCTGAACGATCTGGCGGGTGCCGGTTGGGTGACCAATCTCCCAAACTGGCTGCATAACACGATCGGGCAACCGCTTCTGGTCTTTGGATTGATCTATCTCTTACTGATTTACTTCTTTCCTCAGGGAATCGCCGGCCTGGTGCAACGCCGGTTCCCTGGATCCTCGCCCGTGCCGCAACCCGGCCTGGCGGAGGTGGAGGGGGATGCAGTCTCCGCTCTGCCGGAGGAGACCGTACCGATCGACGTTTCATCCACTCCGGTCATACGGAGCTAGGGCGGATGGCAGTCGCTCACGTCAACGGCATCGATGTGTACTACGAAATCCACGGTGATGGTCCGAACCTGGCACTGGTCGAAGGGCTTGGCTACCACTCCTGGATGTGGTATCGGCAGCTTCCCGCGTTCTCGCAGCACTTTCGGACCCTGGTGTACGACAATCGCGGAGTAGGCCTGAGCGACAAGCCGCCGGGACCGTACTCGCACCGCGAGAACGCGGCGGATCTGGCGGGCCTGCTCGACCACCTCGGCTGGGAGCGAACGCACGTGCTCGGAGTCTCAATGGGCGGATTTATCGCTCAGGAATTCGCGCTGGCCTATTCCAATCGTCTCGACCGGTTGGTGCTGGTCGCCACGGCTTTTGGCGGACCCAACATGGTGCCGTTATCGCCCGAGGCGGTGCGCGCCCTCACGCCGGACCCAACTCTCTCTCCCGAGGGAAAAATCCGTAGCGCCATGCCACTCGCGTTTGCCGCGCCGGCCTGGGTGCAGGACCATCCGGATGAGTTCGAGCAAATCGTCGGCTGGCGACTGGAACAGCCGCAACCTCCCGAAGCGGCGTTGGCGCAGGCCATGGCGGGATTCACCTTCGACGTGGAGTCCAGATTGGGTGAGATCGAGGCGCCGACGCTGCTGATTGCCGGCACAGAGGACCATGTGGTGCCGCCGGCCAATGCCCGCTTATTGGCGGCAGCGTTGCCGGACGCTCGGTTGGAGATAATTCCTGGAGCCGGGCACCTGGTGCAGATCGAGGAAGCGGAGCGTTTCAACCGAGACGTGATCGCATTTCTAGAAGGCGCAGCAACCGGTGAGCGGTAGAGTGTGCGAATGATAGAAGTCGCCGGTCGGTGGTCAAAACCCGCTGTACGTACGTATCGCCCGGCCGGGCGATCCGCCCCGGCCTCCCCATGCGCCACGAGCGGGACGGTCGCGGGACCAGCTATGTGCATCAAGGTCCGTGAGAATCGAGTGGTAGGGCGGCACCGCGTCAGCCCGACCGAAGGGAGTGGATGCAACCGTCCTGCGTGGTCGTTCCAGGCCGCATGGTCGCCGCTGGCAAGGGCGGAGGGACACTGCGGCTGGCGCCGCGGTCCCGCGCTACCTGAACGCACTCGTGGGCGCATGGACCACGTGCTTCATGTCCGTGGGACGGCCTCCGCGCCGTCCCCTACGAC
>DAINCT010000043.1:0-4861 GCA_036732245.1 Chloroflexota bacterium
GATCTGGGCGGCAAGGTGCGCATAGTCGGCGGCGACGAGCGGGCGGCCCTCGCGGATCGCCTGGCCGGCGAGGCCCGCGTCCGCCGGGAACTCGAAGCCGACGAGCGATTCGTCGAGCCCGTGCACCGCGACGCAGCGCAGGACGTTGCGCTCCCGATCGTAGAGGTAGCAATCGGAGGCGTCTGCCTGCAGGAGCGCGGCGAGCTCGTCCGCCAGCCGCTGGAGCACGGTCTCGGCAAACTTCACCAGGCGGCCGAGCCACGCTCTGCTCTCCTCGGGCGTACATACCACGACCATCTCGACTTTGTCATATTGGTGTACCCGGATCAGCCCTCTGGTGTCTCGGCCCGCTGCGCCCGCTTCCTTGCGGAACGAAGGGCTGAGTGCCGCATACAGCAATGGCAGTCGTTCTGCGTCGAGAATCGTATCGGCATTGAGATTAACCAGCGGCACTTCAGCCGTCGGAATCAAATACATGTCGTCGCGCTCCAAATAGTACGCGTCTTCCGCGAACTTCGGGAGCTGGCCCGAGATCACCATGGCCTCGCTGCGCACCAGGTACGGAATCCACATCTCCGTGAAGCCGTGCTCCTTGGTATGGAGATCGAGCATGAACGCGGCGAGCGCCCGCTCCATGTGCGCCCCCGGCCCGTTTAGCGTGTGGAAGCGTGTCCCCGCCATGCGGACCGCTGCCTCGGTCGAATACATTCCAAGCTGCTCACCCAGGTCGGCGTGCGACTTCGGCGGAAAATCGAATTGCCGCGGCGATCCCCAGCTCCATCGCTCGACATTGTCCTCTTCCGTCCTGCCAAGTGGGACGTCTGCGTCCGGAATGTTGGGAACCCAGAGTTCGAGCTCATGCAGCCGAGTTTCGAATTGATCAATTCGACTGTCCACGTCGGCGATGCGATCACGCAGGCTGGTCGCTTGAGCCCGCAGAGCGGCACGCTGTTCGTCATCCAGGCTCTTGTCGCCAAACGACTTCGAGATACGATTGCGTTCTGCCTTCAGCTCGTCGCCCTCCGCCTTGAGCGCCCGCTGCTCCAGATCAAGTTGCACGATCTCGTCGATCGGTGCGGAGTCACAGCGCTGGGCGACGGCCTGCTTCACTCGTTCCGGTTGTGTGCGGATGAACTCACGGCTGAGCATCGGTGCCTCCACGCCGACGCAGAAGCGGAAAAAGAATCGTCTCGCGCACCTGTTGGGCATTCGTCAGGAGCATAACTAGGCGATCCACTCCGAAACCGAGTCCGCCAGTCGGTGGCATACCGTGCTCCAGGGCAAGCAAGAAATCATGATCTACCTCCAGGCGAGCACCGTCGGACTCCGACACCGCCTCTTCCATGCGGCGTCGCTGGTCGTCGGGATCGTTCAACTCGGTGAACGCGTTTCCGAGTTCCATACCGGCCGCGTACGCTTCGAAACGCTCGGTGAGATCCGGGTCATCCTGCTTTCGTTTCGCGAGGAGGCTCCCGGGGAAGTCGATGGGATAATCCATTAAAAACGTCGGTTGAATGAGCTTTGGCTCGACCAACTCGCTGATCAGCTTTTCGACCACCTGGCCCCGAGTCGCATCATCATCTGCCTCGACTCCGTGCGCGGCCGCTGCCGACCGCATAGTTTCCGCCGTCGGAAATTCGGTTATGTCCAGTTCCGCATACTGAATGAGCGCGTCACGAATAGTCAACCTTCGCCAGGGCGGCGCCAGGTTGATTTCGTCGTCTCCGTAGCGCACCACCCGCATGCTCAGCACATCCTGCGCAATACAGGCGACCAGGTTCTCCGTGAGGTGCATGATATCGGCGTAGTCGGCATACGCCTGATAGAGCTCACACATCGTAAATTCCGGGCTATGCTTACGCGAGAAGCCTTCGTTCCTGAAGTCTTTCCCGATCTCGTACACTCGCTCGAGTCCTCCCACGATCAAACGCTTCAGGTAGAGTTCTGTCGCGATGCGAAGATAGACGTCCATATCGAGGGCGGAATAATGCGTGACAAACGGCTTTGCCGCGGCACCTCCGTACAGCGGTTGCATGATGGGAGTTTCTACTTCAATGAAGCCACGATTATCGAGAAAGTTGCGCAGACTCCGCACCACTGCGCTACGCACCAGCACGATTCGGCGAGACTCCTCGTTGGCAATGAGATCGAGATACCGCTGCCGATATCGGGTTTCCACGTCGCTCAGTCCGTGAAATTTTTCGGGTAGCGGTGCGAACGCTTTAGACAAAAGTACGAGGTCATCGACGTGTATCGAGACTTCCCCCGTTCGCGTCTTGAAAACCGTTCCTTCAGCGCCAATGACGTCGCCCAGATCGAGGAGTTTGAAGTACTCATACTTTGTCTCGCCCAGATCGTCCCGTTTGAAATACAACTGCAACTGACCGGATACGTCCTGGATGTGAGCGAACGAGGCCTTCCCCATTAGCCTGACGCGCATCAACCGTCCCGCGACGCGCACGCGTTGACCCGCAAGCGCTTCGAAGTGAGACTGTATCTCGTCGGCATGGCGAACTGAGCCATAGCGGTTCGGTGTGACAGGCAGGCCCAGACTTGTCAACTCGGCCAGTTTGTGCTCGCGGAGTTGACCGACGTCGTCTCTCTCAGACACGGATTCTCAGTCGAATTCTAGTGAATGAACTGGATATCGAGGATGGTGTACGACACGGTCCGTGCCGGGGCATCAACCGAGACCTTATCACCGCGCTTGCGGCCAACCAGGGCATGACCGATCGGAGAACGGTCCGAAATCTTCCCATCGGAAGGCGACGCCTCGAGCGACTCAACGATCTTGTAGGTGCAATCACGTCCGTCGTCGCGTGACACCGATACGATCGTGCCGATTTCGACCTTACGAGGCTTCCCGTTTCCGTTGTGATGAATGATCGTCGCCTCGCGTAATGTTTGTTCGATCTCCGCAATACGACCCATCAACCGTGCTAAATCTTCCTTGGCCTGCTCGAACGCAGCGTTGTCGGTGATGTCACCACCTTCGCGCGCCGACTTGAGGCGTTCCGCAATTGCAGGTCTCACGTCGTTTCGCAGGTGGGCGAGATCTTTCTCGAGCTCCGCCTTAAACTCGGCCGAGATCTGTGTCGGCCGGTGGTGGTTGTTCACTGGTTTCCTCCTGCTTGCACTGGCGGTGTACCGCTCCAAGATTCCAACGCGGCTGGACAAGATATTCGTTAGCGTTCCGTCGCCGAAAAGCAACATTGTAGCCCGACGTTATTGACCTGTAAAGGCTCCCGTATGACGTACGGAAACATCGGCCGCATAGACGCAGCGCGCGTTACCGTCAGACGTTTCCACGAGCAAGCCTCCGTCGCGCTGAACGCCCAACGCGGTGCCATTCCATGTCGTTCCCGATTCCCGGATGGTTACGTATAGCCCCACGGTATCGAGCGCAGCAGCCCATGCACCAAATGTATCGTCGGGCCGGTGCGTGAGACCACGATACCACAAGTTGAGAGAGCGAATAAGGCCCACCACGACATCTTCTCGAGCTATGTCATGTCCGGTCGCAAGGTCGAGCGCAGCGGCATTCTCCGGGAAAAGTCCGCTCGGAACCCCGCGAAAGTTTACGTTGATACCGACGCCCAGGATGACGCGATCTCTGTTGTCCTGCCGGCTAGATTCACCCAGAATGCCTGCGACTTTGCTGCCGGAAATCATGACGTCGTTCGGCCACTTCAAGCCCACCTCAAGGGCCGCCGCGCTTTCGACCGCGTCCCGTACAGCCAATGAAAACATCATGGTGTAGTCGGCGGGTGGGATGGCCGGCTCGCGTTGAAAGATTACAGAGAGCATGACGCTGGTACCGGCCGGAGCGAGCCACGAGCGTCCCGAGCGGCCACGACCGGACTCCTGGAAATCGGCCAGGGCGACCGTTCCTGAGGACCATTCACCAGTTGGGAGGCCGGCCAGGAATCGGTTGGTCGAGTCGATCACCGGAAAGTACCGAAGATCGCGACCGATCGAGCAGCCTTCGATACGCGACAGTATGTCCGTGGTAGAGAGTTCGGTCACTTTGCCACTTACCCTTGACGATGAAAATAAGAAGAGGAGGCACCCTCTGGGCGCCTCCTCGCGTTACCGGCTGTTAGACTTCCCGCGCGCCCTTCGCTAGAGAGCGCTGGAGGTATGTCAGCAGACAGTCACCTCCGTGCAAGATGTCTCAATGCTCGGGCAACAATGACTACTATCCATTGCACATCACCTCCTTTTGCCTATGCCCAGAGCATATCAAAGCCAACGGAAAGATGTCAACGCAAGGTGTCATACGATCGAAATTTGGCGTCTTTCCCGGAAAATCGGCGTGCTATACTGGCCTGATTTACGCGGCGACGGAGTAGCACGGAATGCGCAGCCCGCTCTCGACTCTCTTTGGCATGTTTTCAAAAGACCTCGGTATTGACCTGGGAACGGCCAATACGCTGGTCTTTGTGCGAGGGCGCGGCGTGGTGATATCAGAGCCCTCCGTCGTGGCTATCGACAAGCGCTCTAAACGCGTTCTGGCTATCGGGGCCGAAGCGAAGCGCATGGTTGGCCGAACTCCGGCCAATATCGTGGCTATCCGTCCGCTCAAGGACGGCGTCATCGCGGACTTCGAAATTGTGGAGAGTATGTTGCGGTACTTCATCAACCGGGTACACGAAGAGGTTGCTCTGCTGCCACGACCGCGCGTGGTCGTGGGCATACCTTCTGGAGTCACCGAGGTGGAACGCCGCGCTGTGTCCGACGCGGCGGTGAATGCCGGAGCTCGGGAGGCATACCTGATCGAGGAGCCCATGGCGGCTGCTATCGGTTCCGACTTACCGATCACCGAACCGAGCGGCAGCATGATCGTGGACATTGGCGGCGG
>DAINCT010000043.1:4871-15561 GCA_036732245.1 Chloroflexota bacterium
CGGCGGCACCACCGAGGTCGCGGTTATCTCCTTGGGTGGAATCGTGATCAGCCGCTCGGTCCGAGTGGCCGGAGACGAGATCGACGAGATGATCCTGCAGTTTGCACGCCGCGAGTACGGACTCCTGATCGGGGAACGCACAGCCGAACAAACGAAGTTGACCGCGGGCTCCGCGCACGACGATGTACCAGAAACGAAAGTGACCTTGCGTGGACGGGACGTAGTCAGCGGGTTGCCGAAATCAGTCGAAGTATCGAGCCGCGAGATCCGCGAAGCGATCGAAGGCCCGGTCGCGATCATAGTGGAGGCCGTCACGACGACCATCGAAGAAACTCCACCCGAATTAATTGCCGACATAATGGACCAGGGGATAACGCTCGCGGGTGGAGGGGCGCTGCTACAGGGTCTCGACCGGCGGATCGCGGAAGAGTCAAAAATGCCTGTCACGGTGGCAGACGATCCGTTAACATGCGTGGTGCGAGGAACTGGGCGATGTCTGGAAGACCTCGATACATTGCGAAAAGTGTTCGTATCACCACAGGACGGTAAAGTTCCACGGTAACGGGACCGGGCGCTCGGCATGGTTGAAGCGCGGGGCGGGAGACGATTCGCGGTCGCCTTTCTGGTGGCGGCTTTTTTGGTGCTTCTGCTGGGCAAGTGGGTAAAGCCCGTGAATTTGGCTGCGCTGAGCGTTGCGGCACCATTTGCCTCGGTCGCATCTGCCGTTGCGACTGACACGGGCGACGTGGTGTCCGGTGTGACTCAGGGGAATCGCTGGAGGGACGAAAACAAGTCACTGCAAGATCAGGTCGGGATCGTGGTCCGTCAGAACATGTTGCTTCAAGCTCAGTTACATGACTACAAACTGCTACAGTCCATGCTCAGCTTTGACGAACTCAACAATCATATGGAATTCCTCACAGCGCGCGTCATCATGCAGGATCCCAACGGGCTGGCACCGTACATCTTGATCAACAGGGGCACGAGAGACGGATTGCGGCGTGGCATGACCGTGGTTACGGACCACGGGTACTTTGTCGGCTCAATCATCGACTTAACCAGTAACGCCGCGAAGGTTCAGCTAGTCACGAGCCCGAGCAGTTCCGTAGGGGCGCTGGATTTGAAGACTCGGGCGACGGGTTTGGTGGAAGGCCAATATTCGGGCCTGCTTCAGCTGCACTGGGTTGTCGCCAACTCAACGCTGCGTAAGCTCGATTTCATCGTCACGTCAGGGCAGGAGAACCTTTTCCCACGTACCATCCTGATTGGCCAGGTGATGAGCGTCCAACATCAAAATTCAGCTCTTTTCCAGTCGGCGGTGATTCAGCCGGCGGCGGATTTTTCGAACCTCGAAATAGTCCAGGTGATCCGCAACTTTATCCCATCGGCGCCGAACCGATTGATTGGAATAAAGTGAACGTTCGAAATCTTCACCCGGGATTCGTAACAGCGCTCTGGCTTCTGCCAGTACTTGCCTTACTGCAGGGAACGGTCTTCAATCACTTTGCGTTCCGAGGGATTGTGCCTGGAATTGTACTGATCTGCGTCGTCGACTGGGGTATTTTGCGGGGCACTGACGAGGGCATGCTGTGGGCCTTCGTAGCCGGTCTCTGTTTGGACGTCTTTTCCGGCTGGCCGCCCGGAACGAACACCGTGGCGCTCGTCGTCGTGGCATCCATTGTCAGTCTCGGAGAAGGCACCTTTATCCGCACACATGCCCTGCTCCCACCAGCTACTGTCTTCGGCGCCACTATTCTCTTCTATTTAATTGCCCTCTTTATCCTCGAGAGTACCCGTCATCAAGTCGCGTGGGGAGACGCGCTACGGGATTCCGTCATTCCCATGGCAATCTACAACGCGATTCTCAATATTCCGGGATTCCGCCTGGTTCAATGGCTCGAAAACCGCGTCTATCCGTCCCCGAGGGCACACTGGTGAGAAAGAAAACGAAATTTCTGCTCCTCCGAGTTAGCGTAATCCTTGCGTTTGCGGTTCTCGCCGGGCGTCTCTGGTACGTGCAGGTAGTCATGGGGAGTTACTACAAGCAGCAGGCTGATACCAGCAAAATCCGTCTCGAGCCGGTGCAGGCTTTACGGGGCATCATTTACGACCGGAAGGGTCGGCAGCTCGTTTGGAATACTCCTAGTTGGAATGTCGAGATCGTCCCACACGGAATACCGTTCGGCCGCGGCGCCGCGATCTATGCGCGCCTCGCACAGCTGCTCAAGAACCAGCCGACGGCCGCTGAGATCGCTCAGACGGTGGCCGCCAACCGATGGCGCGATTATGCCCCTGCCTTGATCAAGCCGAACGTAAGTGCCGATGTAGCGATGGTCATCAAGCAGCTTCACGCCACTCTGCCTGGGGTGCGCGCCGATCCTTCGAGCGTTCGCGGGTACCGCTGGGATCCGCAGAACTCTCTCTCGCATCTGCTGGGTTACACCGTCTCTATCGGGCCCAACACATATGCCGCGGATCGCCGTCTGTATCCGGCTGAAAATTTCTTGAATTCGGATCAGGTCGGCAGTACGGGCATCGAGGCCCAGGTGGACCCGTACCTGCACGGGATCAATGGCACCGAGCAGGTTGAAGTTGACGCCGGTGAGCGTCCCGTGCGAGTGCTCAAAAAGGGCACGTCGATTCCGGGCGACAACGTGTATCTGACCATCGACTCGAAAATACAAAAACAGGTGGCGCAGGATCTGGGCGCCGCATTGGCTCAACTTCACCTCCGCAAAGGCGTCGCGATTCTGGAAGACGTTCACACCGGCAAGATCATCTCAATGGTGAGCTTGCCAAGTTACAACAACGACTGGTTCTCCAACGGCATTAGTGCGAAGCGCTATGCCTCATTGCTCACCGACCCGACACACCCGTTGAATGACCTCGCAATCTCGGGAGAGTATCCACCCGGGTCAACTTTCAAAGTCGTCACCGCCGCAGCCGCGCTTGGAACCGGCGTAGCCAACGTGAACAGATACATCGACGACACTGGGTATATCAAGCTGTGCAGCGTCTATGATCCTGCTTCATGTCGAATTTTCAATGGTTGGCAGCCGGGCGGACTAGGATCGCTGAATGTGGTCGGTGCTCTGGCGCGATCGAGCGACATCTACTTCTATACGGTGGCGGGCGGCAACCCGAACAAGGACCCGAACATGCCAAAGATTGGTGGGGACCGACTGGCGGCCTATGCGCGCATGGTGGGGCTGGGGTCTACCACGGGAATCGATCTGCCCGGCGAAATGCCGGGTTTGGTTCCATCTAAGACCTGGTTCGACCACCTGCCAGTTGGTCCGCTGCGGAACGCAGGCGAGACCTGGCACATCGGAAATGACTACAACATGGCGATCGGACAGGGCCAGAATCTGGCGACTCCACTGCAGATGGTCAATGTGGCGGCGACGATCGCGAACGGTGGAACGCTGCTGCGTCCGCGTGTCGTGGACCACATCTCGGGCACCGTGATTCCGCAGAAAGGGGCGCTAGCCACATCTCAAGTCATTCAGCCCTTCGTGCCTTCGATCGTTCGCCGCAATGTCATCAGTCCCGACAACCTGGCACTGATCCAACAGGGCATGCACATGTCGGTCACTCCGCTGCCGTACGGCACGAGCTGGAATGTCGTCGATCCCCGGATCAACGCCGCGGGAAAAACTGGCACGGCCGAGGACTCTACCGGAAACGGTGCACCGGATGCCTGGTGGATTGGCTACGCTCCGTTTAACCATCCGCAGGTCGCCGTTTGTGTATTGGTGCCAAATGCCAATGCGGAGGGCGCATACGTCGCCGCTCCTATCGCGCGTAAGGTACTTGAAGACTACTTCCATCTGGCACCGCTGAAGAAGGACTGGCTGGTCGACGTACAGCAAATGCTCGTGCCTTCAGCGGGGGGCACGCAGTAGCGTGAAACACTGGCGCAACTTCGATTTTCAATTGCTAGGAATTCCCGCTGGACTGGTGATGTTCGGTGTCTTCGTGCTCTTCGCCATTTCCCGCTGGCCGACTTCGGGCGTGACCATCAGTACCCCAGTCCATCAGGCCCTCTATGCATCGATTGGACTGGCGTTCATGCTTTTCCTCACGAACTTCGATTACCGGTTGCTGCGTACTCTGGCGTACCCGCTCTTCACCGGAAGCTTGATGCTGCTCGGCCTCGTGCTAGTCCTCGGACGCTCGTCCAACGGTGCCCAACGATGGATCAATCTCGGGATTCTCCCGCTGCAGCCTTCCGAGCCTGCCAAGCTCCTGCTTGTGCTGGCATTGGCGAAGTTCTTTGCCGACCGGGAACGTACCATTGAGTCCGGTTCGACGGTGGCCCTATCGCTCATGTTCGTGCTTGTTCCAGTGGCTATGGTGCTCGCGCAGCCCGACCTTGGCACCAGCGCTGTGTTCGTCGCCATCTGGATCGGCATGTCGTTAATGGCCGGCGTCCGGCTCAAGCACATGGCTATCCTAGGCGTTTTGTTCGCTGCCGCCCTACCGGTGGCGTGGATCGGCATGGGCCACGTGAAAAGGTTTCATTACATGCAGACTAGGCTGACGATCTTTCTCAACCCCCAGCAGGATCCGTTGGGCGCCGGTTACAACGTCATTCATTCGCAGATCACCGTGGGATCCGGCGGATTCCTGGGTCAACACTTTCAGCAGGGTACTCAAAGCCAGCTCGGACTTCTCCGGGTCGAAGACAAGGACTTCATCTTTTCGGTGATCGCCGAGCAGATCGGTTTTATTGGTGTACTGCTGCTGTTTGCCGTTTTTGTTGTGTTACTGATGCGAATAGCCCGCGTATCGTTCATGTCGGGTGACTCGTACGGACGCCTGTTGGCCAGCGGAATTCTTGCCATGCTGATGTTCCAGACGTTCGTTAACATCGGCATGAATCTCGGATTGATGCCCGTCACCGGTATACCGCTGCCCCTCATCAGCTATGGCGGCAGTTCCATCATCACCACGCTGGCATCATTCGGGATCCTGCAGAGCATTTTGCTGCGTCACCAAAAATTGGTGTTCGCGCCCGGGTAGAGAATCGCCTGCACCGCGCAGTAGTTCCAGGGTGCTTGCAACCATCTGATCTACAGTCACTAGGCGCATGCAAATCGGGTCACCGAGAGGGCATTCGGCCGTGGCGGCCATGCTGTAGCACGGACTACACGGGATGTCGGCACGGTGAACTCGGACCTGACCATTCGGATGAAACGGTCCGTGCACACTCGGATCGGTCGGCCCATATGCTGCTACCAGCGGTCGGCCCAGGGCAACGGCAAGATGGAGGGGTCCACTGTCCCCGGTGGCCACCACATCGGCACGCGCGATCAGTGCGGTGAGTTCAGGAATGGACGTCATACCGACCAGTGACAGTATGGTAGCCCGCGAGGTGTTGCGCACTTCGTGGGCGAACGGCTCGTCCGAGGCAGCCCCGGCCAAAAGGACTTTGGCATCCGTCTCGCGCGTGATGCGCTCGGCAAACCTTGCCCAGGACTGAGGGGGCCAGCGCTTGGCGGAGCCATTGACGGCACCGGCGTGAATCACGACCAGTCGATCACGGTCGCTCACGCCCAGTGCCAATAAGCTGCCTCTGATCGACGCTGCCGAGTCAGCGACGACGGACAGGGTCAGCGCATCCGGCGCCGCCGGTGCGCCGGCGAATCGCGCCAGACTCCGAACGTACTCCACTTCATGTTTGCGCTCCGCGTACCGACCACCAGGAGCCACGGAGTCGAGCACGAAGGGGTATGCCTCCCGCGCGTAGCCGACGCTCACTTTGGTTCCCGCGAGCAGGATACAGAGACTCGCCGTGCGGCCGCACACGCTGATTCCCAGATCAAATTTCTGGCGGCGCAGCAGCTGGGCGACGGCAAAGTAGTCCTTCCAGGTTTGAGCACTCAATAGTCCGCGAAGGGTCCGTATCCGGTTGGTATCGACGGACACGATGTCGTCCAGCTCGCCGTATGTTGCTGCCAGCGGAGCAGTATATGGCAACGTGAGGAGAGTAATCGACGAGTTGGGATACCGGTGGCGCATGGCCTGGATAAGTGGGCGGGTGAAGAGCACATCGCCCATAAGGTCAAGTCGACAAATCAGAATTCGACTGACTGCAAGTGGAAGATCTGACTTCCGGCGCCTGTGAAAAAGCGCTGCCCCCGCTCCCACGACCAGGTAACTGGCGCGGCGCACTGCTCCACGCGTGAACACCCGCAGGATTGGACGCATTATCGTGCTCTATTCGACGTTGTGAGGACCCATCACAAAGAGGAGGTCTCCTTCGGCGGCGACCTGGCCATCCACGGTAGCGATTCCGTGGCCCTTCCCCGCGCGGTTGCGCAACTGTTGCAGCGTCACTTCCAGTCGGAGTACGTCCCCCGGCATCACTTGACGCTTGAAGCGGAAACCGTCAAGCCCCGCCAGAAAGGGGATTCGGTCATGCGAGGGCGAATTATGCATCACAGCCACAGCTCCCACCTGGGCCAGGGCTTCGGCGATGAGTACACCCGGCATCACCGGATAGTGAGGAAAGTGTCCGGTGAAAAAAGGTTCGCCAATGCTAACCGCTTTGATGCCGACGGCGCGCGAACCAGCCTCCAGCTCGACAATCCGATCTACGAGGAGAAAGGGGTAGCGGTGAGGGATGATTGCCTGGATTTGAGCGGAAGTAAGGACGGTCACGCGGTATGACCGGCCAGACTGCGCTCCAGTGACTCGGCCATGGCGCGCGATTGAACCACCTGGGTTCCGGTGCCTAGACCATTTACCGCCGAAACGAGGTTAGAGGCCGACGTGATGATTGCACGATCTCCACCTGATTCCAGGAAGTCGATCGCGGCTTTGACCTTCGGCCCCATACTGCCTGCCGGAAACTGGCCATTTCGGAGATGTTCCTGCAAAGCCTTCACTTCGACCAACTGGAGGGCACGCTGGCCGGGTGTGCCGAAGTCGATTGCTACTGCCTCCACCTCGGTCAGCAGCACGAGGGTCCGCGCCTTGACGAGCGAGGCAAGCTTTTGTGCAGCCAGATCTTTGTCGATCACGGCCTCAACACCGCGTAGCGAGCCATCCGCGAGGCGTACCACTGGAATCCCACCTCCGCCGGCCGCAATCACTAGAACCCCGGCTGCAACTAAAGCACGAACAGCGGACCACTCTTCGATTGTCAGCGGTTGAGGCGAAGGAACGACTCGCCGATATCCCCTTCCGGCATCCTCCACCAGGTCCCAGCCTCTGTCCTGGCGAAGACGGTGTGCCTCATCGCGGTCGTAGAAACGTCCGATCGGTTTAGTGGGCGTCTCAAACGCAGGATCGTCGGCGTCGACCACCACCTGCGTGACGATCGAACATACCGAGTGCGGGATGCACGTACGGGTGAGGTAATTCCCGATTTCCTGCTGCAGCATGTAGCCGATCTGGCCCTGTGACATGGCTCCGCCCACGTCGAGAGTCAGCGGTGGAACCACGTCTCGTGCCAGTTCCGACTTCAACATGATTTCGCCGACCTGGGGGCCGTTCCCGTGCGTTACGACGACGCGATGACCGTCCGCCAGCAGGCGGCCTAGCTCGGCGCCCATGTGGCGTATGTTGGCACGCTGCTCTTCTAGCGTGCCGCGCTGACCCGACGGCAGGATTGCGTTGCCTCCAAAGGCAACCACCAGGAAGTCAGCCATGTCCCTCCTCGACCCGCCACTTTTGACAGGCCACATTCTATACGCTGCCTCCGGATGCCCGGTAAGGCCGCTGATATAATCGGCGGCACTTGCTCCGACCCATGTCATGCCGACCGTTTTCGGCACTGAGAGGGAACGCGTGGTCCGGCACTTCCTTGGGCAGAACGATCTGAATTCGATCGAAATAGAGTGCATTTTCGATCGGGCCGGCGTGATGAAGCGTGACAAAATCTCACGCGTGATGGCGGGCAGGTCGCTTGTCATGTTTTTTGAGAAGGCGTCGACTCGGACTCGTCTCTCGTTCGAGATCGGCATGGCCCAGATGGGTGGACAGGCCGTGTACCTCGACCGGGAGTCGTCCCAGTTGTCACGCGGAGAGTCCATCCCGGACACGGTGCGCGTGGTGTCACGGTATGCCGATCTCATCATGGCTCGTGTGTTTCTCCATGACACAGTGGTGGGCTTGGCCGAATACTCGTCGATTCCAGTCATAAATGGGCTGAGCGACGATGAGCACCCCTGCCAGAGCCTCGCGGACCTTTTCACAATCGCGGAATGCAGAGGAAAAGTGCGTGGCACTCGAGTCTCGTACGTAGGTGATGGCGACAACAACGTGACGCACTCGCTCATGCTCGGCGCGACTCGGCTTGGGGCACACGTGACCGTGGCTTCGCCTCTCGAACTGCAGCCGCAAAAACGTTATGTCGACCTCGCGGAACTGAACGCTCTGAGGTCGGGCGGATCGATACGGGTGCTTACCGATCCGGTCGAGGCGGCCAGAGGGGCAGAAGTGCTGTACGCCGATGTGTGGGTCTCCATGGGTCGGGAAGCCGACCGGCAATATCGCATCGACCTCCTGCGGAAGTATCAGGTGAATGCCGCCTTAATGCAGATAGCAGACCCGGAGTGCGTATTTATGCACTGTCTCCCGGCCCACATCGGCGAGGAGGTAACGGCCGATGTGGCGTACGGGCCGCAATCCGTCATTTTCGATCAGGCGGAAAACCGCTTGCACGTCCAAAAAGCCCTCATGGAATTCCTGCTTTTGGGTACCGAAGGAGGCGCATGAATGAATCGCGACCATGTGGAGTTACTGCAATGGCTGGTTCCAGGGCTTCAGGACGTGCCGATGTCGAGCATGTATTGGATGGAACGGGCCCAAAAGAGCCTCGCCACCTCCACTCAAAGTCGCGAGGTATACCCGGTCATCGACCACACGCGTGGTTCGGGTGTCTGGATGTACGACCTGGAGGGTAATGAATATCTCGATATGACGTCTGGTGTCGCGGTGCGCGCACTGGGGTTTCGGCCGGAAGGGATCGGCGATTTTGAGCGCCGTCTCGGCGACGTAATCGAGGAGCTACCGGGGCAAGACTTCGACAACATTCCCCACATCCTGTTGGCGGAACGCCTGGCAGCAACTGCTCCCGGCGACTTCGACAAGCAGGTGTTTTTCACGACCAGTGGAGCACGGGCGGTCGAAACGGCCATCAAGGCTGCCATTGACCAGACCGGAAGGCAGCGCTTTGTGGCGTTTCGTCCATCATTTCACGGCAGGACCGGATATGCTCTGGCACTGACCGCGAGTAAGGCTGTGCAGCGAGAGGGGTTCCCCCAGTCGTTGGCTGTTATACGCACGCCCTATGCGTATCCGTATCGCTGCCCGGTGGGCGAGGACCCCGAGGCATGCGCCGATTACTCCTTGAGCATGTTGCGCGAGGCGATTCTTGACGAAGGCACGGATATCGCGGGCATTGTGGTCGAATCCCTGGGCGGCGAGGGCGGAATCATCGTGCCGCCGATATCATTCCTGCGAGGTTTACGGGAGATCGCCGATGAGTACGGTGCCGTTCTGATCGCCGACGAGGTACAGGCCGGCCTCGGCCGCACCGGTCACTGGTGGGCAATTCAACACGCCGATGTAGCTCCTGACATGATATGTACTGCCAAAGCCCTAGGCGGGGGCTATCCGCTCGGAGCGACGATCGCACGTTCCCCCATATTCGAGCGAGCGTCTCGTCATTCAGAGACTTTTTCGGCCGAACCGCGTCAGGCGTTGCTGTCGCTCTTTGTGCTGCGCTCGATCGAGGAACGAGGTCTCATCGAGAATGCCGGCCGTGTAGGAGCCCTAATGATCGATCGGTTGCGCCAAGAGCTAGCAGGATGTGACCAGGTCGGGGAGGTTCGTGGACGCGGATTTATGCTCGGTGTGGAGTTCGTGGAAGATCGCAAGTCTAAGCGGCACGCTGTCGAGTTGCGCGACCGCATCGTCATGAATTGCGTCTTTGAACAAAAACTCTGGGTGCTGGGTGCCGGGAGGAGCGCGATACGTCTGCTGCCCGCACTGATTACAGACGAAGAGCAAGCAATGGAGGCAGTGACCCGCTTCGTGCGAGCTGTCGAACATGAAACGGCTGCGCTCAGAGCGCTGAAAGTAGTGGCCGCAGCCACCCCCTGATACGGCGTCCACAAGGAGGCGCTGCCCCTCGGGCTCTCGTACCTCTGTTATTGTTCCGTCAAAAATCGTTCAGTATACTTCGGTAGCTCGACAGGACTAGTTCAGTATCCAGGCATCGTATGGGTCGTAGATGGTACCGGACCCCGTGTCTAGTCGAGCCCTCTTACCGTCTCGTTTTCACCCCGAATGAGGTCTTCATGTCCAGGCTTTTCGCATTGTTTTCGCTGGCGTGTGTCGCCGCGAGTGCCCTCATCGCACAGTCGGCGTACGCGTCCGGTGCAGGGCCGCAACCGATGATTCAAGTCATGGTGCGACTCAAGGGCGTTCCGCTCGCGGCAGATCCAAATCTTAAAGCACGTACCGCGGCAACCCTCCATCGATTTCGGTTGGATGCGACTCTGGCGCCGGCCCGGTGGTACAGCAGTGCGCTCGTTCGGTATCAAGACGACGAATTGTCCTACCTGCGACGGCACGGAGTACACCTGCGCCTGGACCGTCAGTTTCATGTGCTTTTCAATGGATTCAGTGCCACGATTCCCGTTAGCGAGCAGAGCAAACTCAGAAGACTCGACAA
>DAINCT010000044.1:0-2039 GCA_036732245.1 Chloroflexota bacterium
GCGCGCTCCTTCATCGCGACTCGTTCCTCGTCCGTGAATCTCTCGGTCGTCTGGTCGACCGCGGTGGTGCTCTTGGCGGACTTCGGCGTGTCCTTCGTTGTGGGTTTGCTCTCAGCCATTGCAAAGCTCCTCTGTGCGCAGAACGAGTCCCAGCCGCCTGACTTCCGGGGACGATACCTTCTTCATGTAGTAGACGTGCCGCTTCTTTGCTGTTACTTCGTCCCATTTTAAGTCTCAAAGCGCGATGGGGTCGAGAATGCCGACACTCCTTGCCTCAGATTCCCACTCACAAGTCTCCATCAATGCCTCGCCTGGGCGCTTGCCCTGGTTGGCGAAACCGCGTCCGCTAGGTCGGCAGGCACAGCAACCTCACGCGCAGTCCGTTTTTTCGCCGTGGGCGTGCCTCGAGCGGGTGGTCAGAGAGATGCGGGCAGCCCGAAGGCCGCGATCAGGTCGGCTGCTTCGAAGGCCGCGATGTCGGCGATCTGCCCGTCCTGGATGTCGAGCACGGAGATCGCGAAGGGCAGGAACATGGTCTCGCCCGGGCGACGCAGGTAGCCCGCGGCCGCGGCCTGGCCGTTAGCGGCGGTGGGGAGCACGCGCCATGCGCCGAGGGAGGTCATGCCACGGCGCAGCGCGGCGGCCACCTCGTCGCGGCCGTTCCATTCGCCTACCTGCGGTGAGATCGCCAGCCGGACGTCGTCGCGCAGCAGCGCGATCAGCGCTTCGGGATCGGCCTGCTCGTGCGCCGCGATGTACGCCTGCAGCAGTCGGCGCTGATCGGCGGTCGGCGGGGTCGGCGCCAGTACCCGGTTGACCTGGTGCTCCTGCAGTGTCGCCCGCGCTCGCTGCAGCGCGCTCTTCACCGCCGGCACGCTACTGTCGATCAAGGTGGCGACCTGGCTCGCCGGCCACTCGAGCACGTCGCGCAGGATCAGCACTGCTCGCTGTCGCGGCGGCAGCAGTTGAATCACCGTCAGATAGGCCAGTGAGGTCGACTCACGGAGCAGCGCCCACGCTTCGGGGTCGGGCTGGTCGCTGACCAGTTCGTCGAGCAGGACGTCTGGATAGGGCTGCAGCCACGGCATCGCGGCCACCGACGGACCGGCCGAGTCACCCGAGGGCTCCGGCAGCGCGCGGGGTCGGTGGCGGCGTAGCGTGTCCAGACAGGCGTTGGTTGCGATCCGGTACAGCCAGGCGCGGGTGCTCGCCCGCCCCTGGAAGCTGTCCCGTGAGCGCCAGGCCCGCAGGAACACCTCCTGGACATGGTCCTCGGCGTCGTCGAACGAGCCGAGCATCCGATAGCAGTACACGTGCAACTCACGGCGGTAGCGGCGCATCGTCTCGTCGAGGTCTGGCTCATGCACCGATGCCAGGTCGACGTCGGAACCGGCGATCGCACGACCCGTTGTACCGATCACCGATTCCTTTCCCACCGCCGCGTCGTCTCAATGACTGCCCAACCTACCACGGTTTGCGGCAGATCGGCTACCGGAGGATCCAAAAGGAGATGAAGGCAATGAGACGAGTTGTTCTGCAGATGGGCGTGTCGTTGGATGGATTCGTAGCCCGAGACAATGGTGACCTTGACTGGGCGATAGCTGCCGAGCATCCAGACGTCACCGCGTGGAAGATAGCGTCGTTGCGCCAGGTGGGCACGCACATCATGGGGCGCGTCACCTACGAGGCGATGGCTGCGCATTGGCCGTCAGCGAGTGATGGTTATGCGCCACTGATGAACGAGATCCCGAAGGTCGTGTTTTCCACGACACTGGAAAGCGCCGAGTGGCCCGAGTCCCGGATCGCCCGCGGCGATCTTGCCGAGGAGATCACCGGTTTGAAACGCGAATCCGGTGGGGACATCATGGCCCACGGCGGTGCGCGGTTTGTGCAGTCCCTTTCGAAGCTGGGCCTGATCGACGAGTATCGCCTGGTGATCCGCCCAGTGGCGCTGGGCAGCGGGCTGCCGCTCTTCAAGGATCTCCCCGCTCCTCTACCCCTACAGCACCTCTAGACGATATCTGGTGACACGAGAACTG
>DAINCT010000044.1:2049-15385 GCA_036732245.1 Chloroflexota bacterium
CCCTGGTACCTGGCGCCGTTCTCGCTGATCTCCCCGCTCCGCTACCCCTACAGCTCCTCGACGCGACCACCTATCCGGACGGCACCGCCATCCACGTCTACCAACGCACGGGGAGTGCGTGACACGACCCCGGTCGGGATACGGGATGCGGCGACGGTTCTCTACATGTCCATGTCCCTCGATGGTTTCATCACCGGGCCGGACGACGACTACGACAAATCGCTCGGGATGGAAGCTACCCGCGCTGTGGCACAATGAACCTCTAGACGATATCTGGTGACACGAGAACTGTCCAGCATGGAGGCTCTTCCATGAGCGACGCTTTGCGCACCGCGACTGACCGTCCAGGGATCTTCCGTGTCGCCGCGGGCGAAGATCGCTTCAGTGAACAGCGGGGACTTGGCGTTAGTTCCATTGCCTTCAAGGTGTCCGGGCAGGACAGCAGTGGGCTCTTCATCCTCGAGAACACGTTCCACGCGAAGGGTGGTCCAGCGCGCCACCTGCATTACCAGCAAGATGAGTGGTTCTACGCCCTGGATGGTGAGTTCCTGTTCGAGGTCGGGACCGAACGATTTCGACTCAACCCGGGCGAGAGTCTGCTCGTACCACGGCAGGTGCCCCATGTGTGGGCGTCCGTTGCCGCCACCGGCGGCCGGATCCTGGTCGCGTTTGTGCCTGCGGGGAGCATGGAATCCTTCTTTCGCGAAGTCACGCAGGCCGACGCGATGCCGCCGCAGGATCCCGCGTTGTGGCGCGCCCACGGCATGGAGTTACTGGGGCCGCCATTGGCAGTCGACTAACCGGGGATCATTCGGCACGAAATCAGTTTTCGCTTACAGAGCGCTCTCATAAAGCGCCCGGAGATGGTACTCACCGGCACGACGCATCGCAGGCGCACGGCCCGGATCGAGCCAACACCAGACGGCGACGCACAGCGATCGCATCAGCCGTAGCACGCGCAGTAAGTCTGCATCCACGTCGGTAAAGTAGCGAAACACAATCTTATCGGGAAGGACGGTAAGATCCCACTCCTGCGGACCGAGACAGGCCGACTCGAAGTCGATCCAGCGCGGACCATGTGTGGACATCAAGAGATTCGCGGCGTGTGGCTCGCCGTGCAACGGCCGCGCCGTTATGTGAAACGTTGAGATGGCCGACGTCAACTCCTCGTACCTACGCCGGAGGAATGACCGGTCGTCCGCGGAGAGCGACGTGAGAGCGGAGGGGTCGAAGAGGACGTATTCCACGCCATCGAACCGGTCCCAGGCGCGCAGCGGAAGGGGACAACTGGTCAGGACCTCATGTAGGGCCTGCAAGGACCGGCCTAGCACGGCGGGTGGTGGCTCACCCGATTCGTGCGGACAGTTCGTCCAGAAAGTCACCTCGAGGTCGTCCTCCCAATGGGGACCGGGCGGGAGGAGATCGCTAGGTGGCACCACGGGCGCCTTCCTGGACGCCAGGAAGGTGGCAACTGCTACCTCATCGGCCAGGCTGGACTCCTCCGGGGAGGTCGCAACCTTGGCGACGATCGGCGCCGGGGCGAGATGAATGACTGTGTGGTTCGAGTCCTGGAGGATGGAGGGACGGTCGCAGGTCACCCCGTACCGGGTTGCAATGGCGCGAGCAGCTCCGATCGCTCGCCGTTGGCGTTCGGCTCCGGGATCAGACATTGTTTCTCATCGTGACGCCATTGCAATTTCTCGTGCAATATCCCGGCGTACTGGTGACCTCCAGCCCGGTCACTGCGCACGTTCTAGAGTGGAGTAAGAGAATTGAGTCGCACCGGAGCAATGGTACCGAAGTCAGGAGTCCGGCTGCAGGATGAACCCGAATCTGTTTGACGACATCTCGCTCGACGAGTTGCAACGCCGTCGGAGCTACAAGTGGCGCGCATTCCCGCGCGACGTGCTGCCTTCCTTCGTCGCCGAGATGGACTTCCCTCTGGCACCGGCCGTGGCGGACGCCATCACCCAGGCGGTAGCGCTGGGCGATTGTGGATATGCCTGGCCCGACGCCGATCTGGCGGCGGCCGTCTCCTGTTTCTTCGGCACACGCTTCGACTGGACCATCGATCCCTCCGACATCGGCCTGGTGCCCGACGTGATGACGGGTGTGGCCGAGATTCTGCGGCGTACCATCGATCCCGGCGACGGCGTTGTGATCAATACCCCGGTCTATCCCCCGTTCTTTCACCGCATCGCCGAGGTCGGCTGCCGCGTCGTGGAGGCTCCTTTGCGGTGCGACGCGGGCACGTATGATCTGGATTTCACGGCGCTCGAAGCGGCGTTTGCCTCCGGGGCACCGCGCCTATCTGCTGTGCAATCCACACAACCCCACCGGCCGCGTCTTCTCCCGCCCGGAACTCGAACGCGTGGTGGAACTGGCGGAGCGCTACGACGTCCTGGTCCTGACCGATGAGATCCATGCGCCGCTGGTCCTACCCGGCGCCCATCACACGCCTTACCTCTCGCTTGGAGA
Organism: Chloroflexota bacterium; assembly: GCA_036732245.1. GTDB lineage: Bacteria > Chloroflexota > UBA5177 > UBA5177 > UBA5177 > JANWJD01. Next base: position 4,528 of record DAINCT010000044.1, read on the forward strand.
GGCGGCGGCCTCACGGGGAATCGCTCTGGTCTCGGCCTCCAAGGGCTGGAACATTCCAGGTCTGAAGTGCGCCCAGGTGATCGCATCATCCGCTCCGATGCGGGCGCTGGTGCAGCGCTTACCACACGACATGGCATTCAGAACCGGCAACCTCGGTATCATCGCCAGCGCCGCGGCCTACCGCGACGGGGTTGAGTGGCTCGACCAACTGCTGGCCGTACTCGATCGCAATCGCCGGCTACTGGCCGATCTCCTGTCCGCACAGTTGCCGGGCATTCGGTATGTGCCGCCCGAGGGCGGCTACCTGGCCTGGCTCGACTGCCGCGATTTGAAGCTGGTCGGCGAACCGGTGGACGTATTTCTGCAACGCGGTTGCGTCGCTCTGGGCCGTGGACCGGACTTCGGCGCCGCCGGTCGCAATCATGTGCGTATCACGATGGCGACCAGCCGCGATATCCTGCGCGCTATCGTGGACCGGATGCAGGCCGCGTTGCTCTGACACCGGTGGCCTCATCCTATGTTTCGACCTGCTGCGGCATATGGAGCATGCATGAAGGCCGGCGTTCCGGTGGGCGCCAACGGGTGGTTCGACGAAGCGTAAGCCAATAAAAAAGGGGCCGCATCGAGTGCGGCCCCGCGCCATCATGAGCGCATATCGTTCGGCTCTTTTTTATGAGCCAGCTCCGTGTAATGTCTGGAGCATCATTGCGACGGATTCGTTGCCGTCGCCCGTCGCCGCCCCTTCACACAAGTGAGAGGGCTAAGACCTTCCAGCCCGAAGTTGGCCCATCACAGCTTCCGCTGACATAGTAAGCCTCCTTTACTCAAGGTGCTTCTACCCCCATTCTTCTACTCGACGCCCTCTAAGTCAAGGGAATCGAGGGTCGAGTTGTGGACAGTATATTAGCGACGATTGAGACATATTGTTATTCGTTCGGATGAAAGCTGTCCCTCTCGGTCAGAGGTCGCATGCTGTACACTTGGTCCACTTCTTTGATGGCATACGAGACTTGGGACAAAAGTCATACCCGAAACGGGTCGGTGGCCCATACTCCCGCTACGCCGTCGATGGTTTTATAGTTACATGGCCTCGTCGTGGGGTTACTTTCCCGATTGACTTTCAGAAAGCGTAGTTCGTCCATGAGTACCATGTTCTTGCGCAAACGCAAGGTTGATTTTGCCGGTGCGATTTCCGGGAGCCTAGCCGACGGCACGTGTGGCGTCGATCTCAAAGGCCGCTTCACCTTCGTCGACCAGCGTGCCGAGAAATTGTTGGGCTGGACGGAGGAAGAACTCCAGGGAAAAGACCTGCACAAGACTATTCATCGCTGCTCGCCGGATGACGGTACGCACGTCCCGGGTGGTAAGTGTCCTCTGTGGGAAGCCAGTCGTTCCCGGGTGACCTTCCGCTGCGACACCGAGATGATTGTGCGCAAGGACGGCGCCACGCTGTCCATCACCTACACCTCTTCACCGCTCTTCCTGGAAGGTCGGGTGGTGGGAACCGTCTTCGCTTTCCACGATATGACGGCCCGCGAATGGGAGCTGCACCAACTGCGGGAAAGCGAGCAGCGGTATCGCTGGCTGGTGGAAGCAGCGCCGGATAGCATGTGGCTGAGCGACCAGTACGGCTATATCGTGCTGGCGAACCGGCGAGCCTCCGACACCTTTGGGTACGACCACCCGGAGGACATGCTGCAGTCGAGTTTTCTCGAGTTGATTCTGCCCGAGGATCGACCACGCGCCGTGCACGAAAAGCGCAAACTGACCGAGCCGGGTATGTCGAGCAATTCGGAATATCGACTGCTGCGCCAGGATGGCAGAAGTTTTCCCGCGGAGATCAGCACCTCTGTGGTGTACGATCCCGAACGGCAAGCACGTGTCTTCCTCAGCGTGGCGCGCGATATTAGTCATCATAAACAAGCTGAATTCAACGTACGGGCGGGCGAATTATCCACCTCCATGGAGCAGGCTGTTACCTCCACGCTCGCCTCTTCCACCACGCTGGTCGAGACGATCCCCCAACTGCTCGAGACGATGTGTACGCGCAGCGGTTGGGATGTCGGCACCTTCTGGAGCGTCGACGCCACCGATCAAGTCTTGCGCTGCCGCGCCATGTGGCATCAGCCTTCGATCCAGATTCAGCGCTTTGAAGCGCTCAGCCGGCAGCTCTCCGTGGCCTCCGGTATCGACCTGCCCGGACGGGTCTGGAGCAGCCGGCAGCCCGTATGGATCCCGGATGTTGTGTCGGACGCCGACATCCTGCGTGCCCTCATGGCCTCGAAGGAGGGTTTGCATGCGGCCTTCTGTTTCCCCATCCAGGCCGACGGCGTGGTGCAAGGAGTCATGGAGTTCTTCAGCCGCGAGGTGCGAGAGCCCGATCCGGCGCTGGTCGAGGCCATCACGGCAACCGGTGGTCAGATCGGACGCTTCCTGGAACGGCGCCAAACCGAGCGATCGCTCGAATACCAGGCGTCGCACGACGCGCTCACCGAGCTGCCCAACCGGGCGCTGATGCAGGAACGACTGCAGCGAGCCCTGTTCGTCGCTCATGGAGGCAACAAACCACTCGCCGTCTTCCTGCTCGACCTGGATCGTTTCAAGCACGTGAACGACACGTTTGGCCATCACCACGGTGATCTGCTTTTGAAGCAAGTGGCGGGACGCCTGCAGGAGGTCTTACGCGACTCGGACACCGTGGCTCGCCTGGGTGGCGACGAGTTTGCGGTGCTGCTACCGGGGACCTCGGAGCAGGGCGCGGTGATCGTCGCCAAGAAGATCCTGGAATCCCTGGGGCAGCCATTCGTCGTCGAAGGCGCGACGCTCGACATTGGTGGAAGCATCGGTATTGCGCTTCATCCGGAGGACGGCGAGGACGCTGAAACATTGATGCACTGTGCGGACGTCTCGATGTACGTCGCAAAGCGAGCGCAGGGAGGCTACGCCGTGTACTCCCACGACCAGGAAGCCCTGCCGCCCCACCGGATTCACGATCGAACGGCCGACGAGGCGCGATAGACGGCTAACACCCATTACAGTAGGTTTGAGGGTACTTGGGCCGCGCTCTCAACCTTCTGCAAGGAGATTTGCATGCCGTTTTCTCTGGTGCCGAAAGAGCGCCAGTTTTTTGTCCTGTTTCGCGAAAACGCGTCCAACCTGATGGAAGGACTCAAGACATTGCATACGTTACTGAATAGCGCTCCCGAGGAGCGCATGAATCATCACAAGAAACTGCGCGATCTCGAGCACCAGGGTGATGAGGTGACGCATCGTGTCAACCGCGAACTCAACAAGACGTTTATCACGCCATTCGACCGGGAGGATATCTATGCGCTGGCCGGCGCCGTCGATGATGTGATCGATCTCGCCGATGAAGTGGCTGACGTGATCATCCTGGACCGGGTCGACGTCATTACGGACGAAGCCCGGCAGATGGGCGATATTTTGCTGCAGGCCGGTCAAGAACTGGTTGAGGCCTTCGACAAGCTCGAATCCCGCAAAGACATGACACGGCACTGGGTCCGGATCCACGATCTGGAGAATCAGGCCGACACGGTGACGCGTCAGGCAATCGGGGATCTGTTCCAGGACAGCCAGGACCCGATTTACATCATCAAGTGGAAAGACGTCTACGCCCTGCTGGAGAAAACCGTTGATCGCACCGAGGACATTGCCAATATCCTCGAAAGCGTGACGATCAAGAATGCATAGCACCGCCCTGGTCGTGGCCGTCGTCATCGTGGCGCTCGGCTTCGACTTTACGAACGGTTTTCACGACACGGCAAATGCGATTGCCACATCAGTCTCCACTCGCGCGCTTTCTCCTCGGATCGCCGTGGTTCTCTCGTCCGGTATGAACTTCGTGGGTGCGTTCGTCACGCTCAAAGTGGCGGCCACGATCGGCAGTGGAGTAGCCAACCCCAAAGAGGTCACACTGTTCATGACGATTGCCGCCCTCATCGGCGCCATTATCTGGAACCTGATAACGTGGCGCGCCGGACTCCCAAGCAGTTCTTCCCACGCTCTCATCGGTGGCTTGATCGGCGCCACCGCGGTGGGACTGGGCGTCTCGCACGTGAAGTGGGATCAGGTCGTGCAAAAGATGCTGATTCCGCTTATCCTCTCCCCGATCATCGGCTTCATCGTCGCCTACCTGCTAATGCTGGTCATCTACCGCGTGTTCCAGCGGGCCACTCCGCACAGCGTCAATACCGGCTTCCGATTGACGCAGATGTTATCCGCGGCCTTTGTCGCCTTCAGCCACGGCACCAACGATGCGCAGAAGACGATGGGTATCATCACCCTGGCGTTGATCAGCGGCCACTACCTCAGTGGGAATTCGTTTGCCGTGCCGTTCTGGGTCATCATCGGCTCCGCCTCCGCCATGGCACTGGGCACGTACGCAGGTGGATGGCGCATTATCAAAACCATGGGGACGCGCCTCTATAAGATCGAGCCTGCGCAGGGGTTCGTGGCGCAGACAGTGGGCGCCACGATCATCCAGGTTGCGAGCCACTATGGGTTTCCGGTGAGCACCACGCACGTAGTCACCGGCTCCATTCTGGGTGCCGGTTCGAGTCGGAGTTTTTCCGCCGTGCGCTGGGGAGTCGGGTTGAATATTTTTCTCGCCTGGCTCATTACACTTCCCATGGCCGCATTGTTCGCCGCTCTCGTGTACTTCGTGCTGCACTTCTTTGGGAGCTAACCGCAGGTAGCGCCGGTCAACTGCTCGCGCTGCTGTACGAGCGCACCGCCACGTTCCAGAAGCGGTGCGTTGCCACCAACGAGAGGGCGGCCAGTCCCAGCCCCAGGGGCACGAGTCGCGGATCCACCCTGCCGAGCAGTGCATCCGTCGGGAAGGTGGTGGCAAATGCCACCGGCACCACAAATGTCAGCAGGGCCCGCATCGCGCCGCGGAAGTATCCCACCGGGTACCTGGCGGCCTCGAAGACGGCAAAGAACAGAACGTCCAGGTTGTTCACCTGAACCAGCCAGAAGCTACAGGTCATGATGGCGAACCACACGGCGTAGAGCAACACCACGCCGCAGCACAGCACAATACCTGCCTGTAGCTCATCACTAACGCTCCACTGCACCCCGGCGGCGTGGGCGGCATACAGCGTGATGCCGAGGCCGATGCACACATTCGCGCCTTCACTCAGCGTGAGCGTCCGGACGCTCACCAGAAACTGGCTCGATACGGGTCGCAGCAACACGTAGTCCATATCACCCCGCCGGATGACACTGCCGATGGAAGCCATATTGGGCGCGACTTGCAGGTTGATCAGCCCTTCCGCCACCCGGTAGACCCCCACCAGGATAAGCGCCTGAGGCCTCGTCCAGCCCGCGATGGACGGCGTGAAACGATACACCACCAGGAAGGTCATCACAGCCAGGGCGACCTGTGCCATTCCCTCCGCCACGATTGCAACGGTGTTCGCGCGGTATTCCGTCTCGCGCGCCAGCGCATTCAGCACGCACCGTCGCCACACCCGGGCATGCCGCCGGATCGCGGTCATGCGCCTGCTGCCCCGTACGCACGTAACCCGAAGTGCCACTCCACCCGGTAGACGACCCACAGAGCCACACAGTATCCGATTTGCCAGGCAAAGCCCTGTATCACCGCGGTGTGCGAGAGGCTACCAGTCACCACCTCGAGCGGGAATGACAGTGTGTAGCGGAACGGCTGCACGTCGAGTACACCGCGAAACGCCGGGGGGAAAAGCGCCAGTGGCACGAACTGTCCGGCCAGAAACCCGCTCAGCAAGTACTTCACACGCAGCAGACCATTGATATCGTGCACCCAGAACGCGAGCGAGCCGAGGGTGAAATCCAGCAGGAAGGCCGCGGTGGCCGAGAACGGGAGGCATAGCGTGAAGAGCAACCAGGCCCAGGGATCGGTCGGCAGGTGCAGATTGGCTCTAAAGGCGAAGCCCATCACCGCCACCAGCGGCAACAGCAGCGGCAACTTGACGATCTTCTCCCCCACATTATTTGCGATCTGATTGAGGATGAAGGGCGCGGGGCGCAGCAGCCAGGGAGACAGGCCGCCCAGCCGGATATTCTCCGCCACGAACGGCCCGAGCCACACACTGGTCACCATGGTGGTGACGCTCAGCAGCACGTAGTACGTCACAAACTGTTGACGATCGAAGGGCAGGCCATGGGATCCCGAACTGACCGCCAGCCACACCAGCAACGAGATCACCGGAGTCGCAATCAGCCCAACCATGAAAAGCAGGAACGCTCCTCGATACTCCAGGTTGTTCATGACATCCATGGCGATCATGCGCCGCAGCACGCGCCAGGTCACGACTCGGCCTCGGTGATCCTCCGTTCCCGAAACAGATCACGCACGATTTCCTCAACCGGCGCTTCCTCCACGTTGAGGTCGATCGCCGGACCAAGCCGCAGCAGGCAGGCCGCCACCTCGACCACCCGGTCGCGCGGCGCCGCCACCCTGATACGGCGCAGATCATCGTCCTGCTCTAGCACCAGCCCATCCAGCTCCAGCCTCGCCTGCTCCGCCGGCACCGCCTCGGCATAGAGCGCCTGTACCTGCTTCATGGGAGCCAACCGTTCCACCAGCGCCGCCAACTCGCCATCAAAGTACAACTGCCCGCGATCGATCACCATCACCCGCCGGCAGAGCGCCTCGATGTCATCCATGTAGTGGCTGGTGAGTAAGATCGTGGTGCCACGCTCGCGGTTGAGGTCACGCAGGAAGTCACGCACCCGCTGCTGGGACAGTACATCCAGCCCGATGGTCGGCTCATCCAGAAAGAGCACGTCAGGGCGATGGAGCAACGCAGCGAGCAGCTCCATCTTCATGCGTTCGCCCAGGGAGAGCTTGCGGACCTGGACGTGCAGCAAATCACCGACATCCAGCAGCTCGGTCAGTTCCTCCAGGCTGTCTTTGAAGTCCGCACTCGACAGGCCGTACATTTCGCGTTGCAGGAGCAGGGTCTCCATCGCCGGGATATCCCATGCCAGCATGGTCTTTTGCCCCATCACCAGCGCGATACGTTCGAGAAACGCCGATCGGCGCTGGAACGGCGTAAAACCCAGCACGCTCACCCGCCCGGCACTCGGGAAGAGCAAGCCGCACAGCATCTTCAGCGTGGTGGTTTTGCCGGCGCCGTTTGGCCCCAGGAAACCCACGATCTCCCCCGAATCGATGCTGAACGAAACCCGATCGACCGCCACGCGTTCCAGGCTTTGCCGGTGGAATAGGCTGCGCACTGAACCGCCCAGGCCTGGTTCTCTCTGGTGGTAGCGATACGTCTTCGACAGGTTCTCAACCGTCATGGCAGTCATGTTTTCCACGGTAGCACCGCGATTTTTTTATCGGCAACATTGCGTGGGGCACAGCTCTGCAGTACCGGTGGAGACTTCGATCCGGCCGGCTATTCACGCATCGCGCCAAACCCTCAACTCATGCACGCGACGTTCCTGGCACGCTTTCTGCTGATGGTCACCAGCTACATTTGACGAAATGGATCGTTGCAGGCCCCACCGGGGAGAAGGAGGGGCGTGATGAGCGGTCGCGGATGGTTTCCGTATCGCCGCCTTCTCGTCGCCCTGACCATAGCCGCCGCCTCGTCCGGCGCTCTCTATTCCACGTTCGCTGCAGCGGCGACCCAGAGCCTGGCGGGCCACTGGCGGATCTCGTACTATCTCCGCTGCTCCGACGCCGTGCATTACGGGCCTGCCTGTGCCATGGCGGCGCAGGTCAAACTCCCGGTCGCCGATGAAAAAAACGCAGCTTTCGTGACACAGCGCACGCTCGATATCACGAGCGATGCGCGGGGGCGCTTTAGCTTCCAGTCGCACGTGATCACGATCGAGCAGGCTCCGGGATCGACTGAACGGTGTCACTCATACATGGAGGAGACGGGCACCTTGACGGGAATTTGCGAGATGGTGAGCCACGGCAAGGGTCACATTGCCCGAGGCCAGACCGGCTTGCCCGACTTCTGGATGGAACAGCGCACCACGGTGTATCACGGCCACCGTGACTATCAGATCACTCGTTCCACCGTGCTCGATACCCTGACACCTGCCACGCCAGGGTCCTGGGACACCGCGCGTCTGGTGAATTTGCGTGGCTACCCGGCAGCACCGCCCGGATTTGACTTCCGAGTCAGCATCCAGCATGATCTCCCCTTCACCTCCGGATCGGTGACCTGAGTCCTTCGATCGTAGAGGGGGAAGGACGATAATACAGGGGAAGAGCGCCTCAATCCGGGGTGGTCAGGCAGACGACACGAAGGTGAATCACATGGATACGACCAGTGGAAAGACAGAACAGGAGTGGCGGGAAACGCTCACACCGGAGCAGTACGCGGTCCTGCGGAAGAAGGGCACGGAACGCCCGTTTACCGGGCAGTACGTTCATAGCAAGCAAGATGGCATCTACCGCTGCGCGGCGTGCGGAGCCGAACTCTTTAGCTCGGATACCAAGTTTGATTCGGGCAGCGGATGGCCAAGTTTCACCGAGCCGGTGAACCGAGCGAACGTCGATTTACACGAGGACCGGAGCTACGGCATGGTCCGCACCGAAGTCACGTGCAAGAACTGCGGTTCCCACCTGGGGCACGTGTTCGACGATGGCCCGGGCCCAACCGGCCAGCGCTATTGCATCAACTCGGTATCGCTGGACCTCGACGCGGCGGATAAGACGTCGTAGCTTCACGCTAGTCGGCAGCCCCATAGGAGGAGTCTCTTGCCGGCTTCTAGGCTCCAGCGCTGTGTCAACGGCTCGGCTATGAGGTCTATCGGATTTTGGCCGGGTACCTCCGTGGCCACTGTAAGTACTTCCTGAAGAAATAGCTCGGGTGAGATTACTCTGCCCGCGCCTGCCGAATCCGGACGAAATGTTGTCTGTTGTCTTGACAAATTTTGTCGCGACAATTAACCTTTTGGTGTGAATGAGCTACGGCCGCAATCGGTTGACCCGCACCAGACCAATCTGGACCGGAGCATCGCGCACCTCATCTTCCATCTCTCCCGGCACCTTGCCATCACGATGGACCGGCAGATGGCTCCCTTCAACCTTACCGGCCAGCAAGGGGCGCTGCTCCTGCGATCCTGTGCGACGCCTGATGCCACACCGACGCAGCTCGCGTCCAGCCTTGGGACCGACAATGCCGGGATCACCCGACTCCTCGACCGCCTCGAGTCGAAAGCCCTGGTGGTGCGGCGAATGAGCGCCACGGATCGGCGTGCGATCGTCATCGAGCCAACGCCTGCCGGACGGGCCCTGATACCGCAGCTTCTTCCGGTTTTGCGCGGCGTCACCGCTCAACTGCTCGACGGCTTCGCCGCCGACGAGCTCCCGGTGCTTCAAGCGTTGTTACGCCGTTTGCTGGCCAACGTCGAGCTGCGCGAGCAGGAGACCGGCACCTCCGAGCGACCAGTAGTCCATCGGAACAGCGCCAACTATGAAATCGAAGGTGGGAAAGCATGATCCGCTTGTACCGGTTCCTGAAGCCCTACTCAACCGTTCTGGGGGCCACCGTCGTATTTGTCTTCCTGCAGACGCTCTCGATGCTCTATCTCCCAACCTTGATGGCGGACATCGTCGACAACGGCATCGCCCGCAAGAACATTGGCTACATTATCAGCACGGGAGAGGTGATGCTGGCGATCACGGTAGGAGGAATGGTCTGCTCGATCGCAGCCGCCTTTCTCTCATCGCGCATTGCCGTCGGGTTTGGCCGCGACGTGCGGGCTAAGCTCTTCGCGCGCGTCGAGACGTTCTCGCTCCATGAGGTCGACCGATTCGGCACGGCCACGCTTATTACGCGCACCACCAACGATGTGACTCAGGTCCAGATGGTCACGCTGGTCATTCTGCGTATGATGATCGGCGCCCCAATCACGGCCATCGGCGGGATCATCCTGGCCTTGCAACAAGATCGCCCCTTGACCCTGGTGCTCGCCGTGGCTATCCCCATCCTGGTCATCGCGATCGTATTGATCGCTCGAGCCGCCATACCGCAGTTCGGCTTGATGCAAATCAAACTCGACCGACTCAATCTCGTGATGCGCGAAGGCCTGACCGGCATCCGGGTTATCCGGGCTTTTAATCGAGTCGATCACCAGACTCGGCGCTTCGACCACGCGAACACCGATATCGCCGACAACGCAATTCGCGCCAATCGGATAGTCGCGTTGCTGATGCCGATCATGATGCTGCTGATGAATCTGACGACCGTGGCTATCCTCTGGTTTGGGGCCGTTCGGATCAACAGTGGCGGCATGCACGTGGGCTCGCTGATCGCCTTCATGCAATATGCCATGCAGATCATGTTCTCCTTCCTCATGGTGTCGATGATGTTCGTCATGATCCCCCGTGCCGCGGCGTCGGCAACCCGCATCAACGCCGTGCTGGATACCGTTCCGGAGATCTCCGATCCGCTCCGCCCCGTTGAGGCGACCGATGAGCCGGGGACTTCTCCTACTTCCCCCACCATCGAGTTCAAAGATGTCAGCTTTAGCTACCCCGGCGCCGAGCAACCCGCGCTGAGCAATATCTCCTTCAGTGCCGGACTCGGCGAGGTAACGGCGATCATCGGCGGCACCGGCTCGGGAAAGTCGACGCTGGTCAACCTCATTCCGCGTTTCTACGACATCGACAGCGGGAGCGTGTTGGTGGATGGCTTTGATGTCAGGGAGATGTCCCAGCAGACGCTACGCGCGAAAATCGGCCTGGTGCCGCAACGAACGGTGCTCTTCGCCGGCATGATCGCCGACAATCTCAGGTATGGCAATCAGGACGCGGATGACGAAGCGCTGATGCACGCCGCCGACGTCGCGCAAGCAACCGAGTTCATCGCAACCATGAGTGACGGAC
>DAINCT010000045.1:0-15365 GCA_036732245.1 Chloroflexota bacterium
GATGGGAAGAGAGACGCACCTCACTCCAGCCCGCTGCCGCGTTCAGTACCTGAATGCGCGTTCCGGCCGCCAACAGGCGGACGGCCGCACTGTTGAGGCTTGGGCTGACGTGGAGTCGCACGTTGGCCGTAACACTGGATCGCCTCGCGACGTCGGAGCTCGATCCGCTCGTGCGGGCGACCTCTGGAGTGGTGAAGGCCCTGGTAAGGACGCTACCACTAATCCAGCCGGTCACGCCCGTGGCGAGCAGTACATGTGCCCAGCCGTGGGACCAGTGAAGGATGCGATAGGCTCCGCCCGGCACGACTACTCCGACGATGGCGCTCGAGAGTGCCGATGTGGCCCGGACATTGAGGGCTACTCTGGCTCTCGACGTGATCCCCGCGCTGCGCACACCGGCTTTTCTCGTACTCGATTTTCTCGTGCTCGATTTGGAGCGCGTCGCAGGGAGTTGCGCGTAGTGCCGGCTAATCCATCCGACCGTGCCATTCGGTAGTCGAACTTTGACCCACTGAAGGGTTTGCCCCAACACTGTCAAGCTTCGTCTCGGAGTCGCGACCCCAAGGACGCGGGCCGTGAGCGCAGGGCCGGCGTGGACCCGCAACTCCGGTACACGCACAATGGCGGTTTCGCGGGTGAGATGCGCTCTGGAGACCGTGACATGCCTCCGAATGACGACGCGCAGCGGCGTGGGTCGAGCAGTGGCGGTCGGAGCGGGAGTGGACAGGATGATGTGATCGTGTTGATCCGGCCCGGGCGCATAGCCGCTACCGTTTCCACTCCCCGCCCCCTTGCCGATACCCAGCCCGATGACCCACCCAGTGGCGCCGTTGGGCAGTGCCACCCGGTACCATCCGCTCTGCTGACCCAGGACGACCAGCTTTGTGCCGCGCCTTATGACGGTGTAGATCGTGGCGCGGATCGATGGTCCCGAACGAACATTGAGCGATGGAACCCGCACCAGCGCGATTGGCCCAGCGGGAAGCTGAACGGATGCTCTCGCCGGAGCACTGCTCGTCGTCGGCACTATCACCGTGGTGGGAACCGGCGTCGGAGCGGTCTCGAGCGATACCGTGGCCCTGACCGTGGCTGTTGCTCTGGTCACGGCCGTGCGCTGCACGATCGACGCGGTGGGTGCAACACCGGAGGTTCCGGTCCAGGGACGGTTGGCGCCGAGATAATGCGCGGTCCAGTAGTTCCCGTCGACCGGATCGTTGGTGAACGATGACGTAACCACGCCACGGTTGTACCACTCAGCATGCACAAACCGTCCGCCGCCCAGGTAGATGGCAGCATGCGAGAGGCCGGCCCAGACGGTGTTCTGGAAGTACAGGATATCTCCGGGCAGTAAGCTCGAGAAGGCGACACGTGGAGCAAATGCCAGGGCGCCGCCCAGGTCACCTGGAAGATTAATGCCCATCGACCGGTAAACATACGACACAAAGCCAATGCAACTGAAGCCGGTGCTGGGGCTGTTTCCCGTGGCCGTGTACGGGTAGCCCAGAAATTTGAGCGCGTACTGGACGATCGCACTGCCGGATACGGCGCTGGCGCGATTGTAGGAAGGCACGGGGGTGGCAAACGCGGTGGCGTCTGAAAACGAGCCGTTCGGTGGAGGAGGCGGAGTATCTGCGGCCTGTGCACGGTTCAGGGGGAGAGTTCCCATGCCGACGCTTGCGATGAGCCCGGCAGTTACCAGGAGTTTCCTCATATATGACCTCCAGTGGCTTTTTTGGCGCACTGAGGTAAGGAAACAGCCATGCTGTTATAAAGAGCATGGGCTCAGCACGCAAATGCACGGTCACCATATCAGGAAACAGACGTATCGTCAAGGTTTGCTAGCAATGTGCGATTGTTACGATACATGTGCAGACTCTATATGAACGAGGGTGTTCACTGGATGAGTGTCATTAACTCGTCATTTCTTCGTCATCTTCAAATCGTATCGATTGAATGAAATAGCTCTTGGTTGGCATTTTCTGCTGCGATATGAGAACACATCATCTCGAGCCTTGATGCCGAGCAGGCGAATCCACTACACCTGTATTCAGTCCAGTCGCTGGTCATCTCCGGAGAAAGTTGCCGTACGCTCCTCCGGCAGATCGACCCGCCGGAAGATGCCCCAGAGGGACAGATCGTACGCCGCTTTGATGCCGCCGGCGAGGATAAACGGGAGACCCAGGGCCAGGACTGATCCCTGCAAAAGCAATCCGGAGATGATGGGGCTGGTGGATGATCCCGCGCTGCGTGCCAGCGATGTGACACTGGCCGAGGCAGTTCGCTCGGCCGGCGCCACCAGCGCCATAGTGTAGGCCTGACGCGTGGGCACATCCATCTGGGAAAGCACCTGACGAAGTAAAAGCACGGCAGCCGCCAGAGGAAAGCTGGGCATGACGGCCACGAGTGCAAGAAGCACATTTGATGGCAGGTGCGTGAACACCATGGTGTTCAGCAAGCCGAAGCGGCGCGCCAGCGGCACAGCAGCCAGAAATGACAGCGCGGAGAGTGTGTTGGCGGCGAAAAAGAGGACACCGAGCGGCGCAAGGGGCACGCCGAAGCGGAGGTGAAAGTACAACACCATCAGGCTCTGCACGACCAGGCCACCGGCCAGCGCATCGACGCTGAATAACGCCGCAAGACGCAGGATGATGCCATGCGATTGACCGAGAGATGGTGTAAGGCGGTGCCGCAACGATGGGGAATTCTCAGACGAACGCCGGGTAGGGGGCGCCTCCACCTTTGCAGAGAGCTGGAGTACGAGCACGGCCACACCCAACGCGGCCGCCGCATACATTCCAAACATCAGGCGTATTCCGGTCGCAAGCGGCAGACCCAGATGCGAAAGGAGGTCCGGCACGGCTGCGGCAAGTGCCCCCAGAGCCCCGGCGAATGACGCGACCAGGTTATAGCGCGCGAACAATTCGGTGCGGTTCGCGCCGTCGGATACCTGGGGCAAGATCGCCTGCTCAATTGGTAGAAACGGGGCAGTCTCCGAGGCAGACGTCCCGAGCGTACCGAAGAATGCTGCGGCCAGCAGCAGCAAGTACACACGAGTGGCGGCGAAGGTGATGCCCGTGGCTGCCATGAGAAGCGTGAGGACGAGCAGCGTGCGCCGACGCCCCCACCCATCGGCGAAGATGCCGATCAGGTATGTGCCACAGAAGTCGCCAATGAGCGAAACGGTAATGAGGAGGCCAATCGCTGCCGGTGCCAGACCGGCCTGGCTGAGCGCGACGGCCAGAAGGACGCCAAGGAGACCGTACGCAAACGCACGGATTCCGCGCGCGGTGACGATCAAGCGCGCATCTCGACTCACTCGTGAGCCACGGCTTGCTTTCTATGCAGAGCGATCGTCTTCGATTTCGTGCTGAAAGTACGCGTATAGCGCGTCGTACATGGGTGTCTCGAGTGCGATCTTGATGTGATCTTCCTTGCCATGGAGGTGCGCGAATCCGTGCGCGATGGCCCTGAGACCGCGGCCATATGGTGAGGTATCGATGTCGGATGCGACATCGGCGGCATGCACAACCTTCGCCAACTCCACCAGAGCCGCGTCCCCGCCGAGATCGTATTTCAGAACGATCGAATCGAACGAGCAACGACCGTCAACGTGACCGAGCTCAACGCCCGGCACATCAAAAGGTGTTGCGTCCTGGCTCTCGGCCTCGGCCATAACACGGTCCGCCGGCACGTAGACGAACTCCGCGTGATGATCGACGAAACGGGCGATCAGCCACGGGCAGGCAATACGATCGACATTCGCGTTTTCGCGAGTAATCCATTTCACGGTTCATCCTTCCGACGATGATTGTGTCGCGCCAATCGTGCGGTTGCCACACTTCCTCACACTCCACCGTGGACCCAGGCGAAGCCACCGCTAGGAATACAGTGGAATCGTAGCGCGTAGACAGGTGCCTTTGCCCACGTTGCTTTCGATCTTCAGGATCCCACCCAAACGCGCAGCACGTTCCGCCATGGTGCGAAGTCCCAGATGGCCGGGATATTCCGCGTTCGCATCGAAGCCGCCCCCGACGTCTTCCACCTCCAATACCAGAGCGTCATCGATGCAGGTGAGCGTAACGGACAGGCTCGTGGGACGTGCATGCTTGAACGTATTGTTCAGCGCTTCCTGCGTAATGCGATACAGCGCCTCTTTGACCGGCAGGGTGGTAGTCGGCTCGTCGCAAAGCGTGAGATTAATTGGAATCTCGTGACGCGCGGTCAGGGCCTGCGTTTGTTTCTGGATAGCGACAATCAGACCTTCACTCTCGAGTGACTCCGGACGGAGTTCGAAGAGCAAGGCTCGCATTTCAGCCATACCTCCTTGGGCAAGCGCGCGGAGATATTCGATCGATTCATACGCTTTTTGGGGGTCGCGCTCGATTTGTGCGCGTGCCGTGTGAGCGGCCACGTTGATTCCAAAGAGGGCTTGCGTCACCGAATCGTGAAGTTCGCGAGCCAGACGCTGGCGTTCCTCGAGTGCCGCCAACTCCTGCGCCTGCGCGTACAGCCGGGCATTTTCGATCGCGATCGCCGCCTGTTGCGCAATCGCGTGGGCGAGCTCCGCATGGTGCGGAGTGTAGAAACCCTCCCGGCTGGAGGAGACGCTGAGCAGTCCCACAATTCGATCCTTCAGCATCATGGGCACTGCCATGAAGGAGCGCTCGTAGCTGAAAGCATCGCTCAAGTATTCGCCCAGAAGCCGCGCATACGCCTGCGCCATGGGAGAATCTCCCCGCACATCGTCGATGATCACCGATTCTCCGCGGCTGAGTGACTCCCACATCATCTCGTGCCCTTCCACCGTGTATCGGTCCGGAAAGACGTGGCCATCCGAACTTGGCGCCCGGCGCGAGAGCACGACTAGATCGGAGCCTTCTAACGAAAGAAGGGCCGAGCCATCGTTCTCGACCACGAGATTCAATTGATCGAGGATGAGGGTAAGGAGGGGTTGCAAATCTAGCGTTGAGGCAACACTCTGCGACACGTCCAACAAGGTACGGAGCTCCCGAGTCCGTTCCTCCACGCGCTTCTCGAGTAGTTCATAGGCCTCGACCTGCTCACTCACATCCCGCGCCACGACTAGCAGATGCGGGCTCCCTCGATAGGTGAAGCGTTTGGCGGTGCCCTCGATGTGGAAGGACGTTCCGTCCCGGCGATAGTTGATCGTTCGATCCACAAATGCGCCCGTCCGCTCGACAGCTGTTATTTCTTCCGGCGTCAGAATGCGGGATCGCGCCTGCACGAGCTCGTCATACTCGGCGTTGTACATGGCGCACGCGGCTGGATTGACCTCGACGATGTATCCCTCCATGTCCGCGATAAACATCGCGTCGGTCGTGGCGGAAAAAATCTCGCGGTACTGGGCTTCTCGCTCTCGCAAATCACCCAGGGTCACTGACTCGCTGTCAACCACCGACTGTGAAGCCGAGCTGCTTGTCGGGTCGTCGTTCACGAGGTTCTTTCGTTATTCCTTGCTCAGGAGCGGCATACAGCCGCGCTCAGGAGGAACGGTCTCGAGCTTGCAACTCAGACGCTGCTCGATCGCGCCCAAAGGTTGATGTGCCCCTCGGCGGCGTACCGGTCGATCTCGTCGAGTTCCTCGCGCGAGAAGTCCAATCGATTCAGCGCACCGAAGCTATCTTCCAACTGTTGTACGCTGCTGACTCCAATCAGGGTAGAGGTCACGCGGGGATCGCGCAGCGTCCAGGCGAGCGCCATCTGCGCCAGGGATTGGCCGCGCCGGGAGGCAATGTCATTCAGCGCACGAATCCGCGCTAGATTCTCGTCATTGAGGAGTTCCTGCGAGAGCGATGAGTCGCGGCTCGCACGCGATCCTTCCGGGATGCCGGAGAGATACTTGTTGGTGAGCATGCCCTGCGCCAGGGGAGAAAAGGTGATACAGCCGACGCCTTCCGCCTCGAGCGCGTCGAGCAATTCTTCTTCGATCCACCGGTTCAGGAGCGAGTACGAGGGTTGGTGGATGAGCAGATGAATCCCCATGTCGCGCAGAATGCCGGCCGCCTCACGGGTTTTCCCGGCTGAATACGATGACACGCCGACATACAGTGCCTTCCCGGAGTGAACCGCCGTGGCCAGGGCGCCCATAGTTTCTTCCAGCGGGGTGTCGGGATCCAGGCGATGAGAGTAGAAGATGTCGACGTACTCCAGGCCCATGCGCTGCAGCGACTGGTCGAGGCTCGCCAGGA
Source organism: Chloroflexota bacterium (assembly GCA_036732245.1). Lineage (GTDB taxonomy): Bacteria > Chloroflexota > UBA5177 > UBA5177 > UBA5177 > JANWJD01. Next base: position 6,210 of record DAINCT010000045.1, read on the forward strand.
GGTACTTGCGCGAGCCCCATTCACCGTACGGCCCGGGCCACATGTCGTAACCGGCTTTGGTGGAGATCACGAGTTCGTCACGATAGGGGCGGAGATCGGACGCCATGATGCGGCCGAAATTTTCCTCCGCCGAGCCGTACGGCGGCCCATAGTTGTTTGCCAGGTCAAAGTGACTGACGCCGAGATCGAGGGCGCGGCGCAGAATAGCGCGCTGGGTTTCGAGTGGGTTTTGGTGTCCGAAATTGTGCCACAGGCCAAGCGATATTTCCGGCAGCTTCAGTCCGCTCCGACCTGAGCGCCGATATCTCATTTTTTCGTAACGGTCGGGCGCGGCTTCATACATCCCGTGATCTCCTCACTCCACTCAGATTTTGCGCGGCGAACCGGCAATATGCCCCTATGCTACTACTGGAAGCAGGGAATGCAGCATGCGCCGCGGCTCGGATGACTTCCGAACTGGCCGGCAGGGCCAATGTTACGGCTCGTGGGATTCCGGCGGGCCGGCACAGGGAAGCATGATCGACACGGTTGTCCCTGCGCCAACCGTGCTATGAATGGAGATGGTGCCCCCGTGCTGTTCCACCAGTTGCTTAACTCCGGCCAATCCCAGCCCGGTGCCTGAGGTGGTATTTTCCACGTTGGATCCACGACGGAAGCGGTCGAAGATATGAGGGAGATCGCCGTCGGGTATGCCGATGCCGTTATCCCGCACCTCGATCACGGCGACGTATTCATCCGGCTTCTCACTCACACGAATGTCGATCCGCCCGTCCCGCGATGTGTATTTGATCGCGTTGGACAGGAGATTGGCCAGCACGCGTTCGATCCGCCGTTCATCCCACTGACCAACCACCTGAGGTCGCTCCGCCTCGACTCTGATGATGCGCGAACCCGCTCGTCCAGCTTGCGTGGTGGCCACGCGTCGGGCCACCGCTACCAGATCGATCGGCTGCAGTCGGAGCAAAACAGGATTGCCTCCCTCCAACGAGGCCACATCCAGTAATTCCTGAATCAGATCTTCCATGCGCCGTGCGGTCGATTCGATCTGAGTGGCACTCCGCACGACGCGATCCTCGTTCAATTCGCCCCGCCGGGCCTGGCGCAGCACAATTTGGGCGAACCCTTTGATGGAGGTGAGAGGGTTTTGAAGATCGTGCGCCACATCGGATAGGAACTCCTCTTTGGCGCGGGCGAGGCGCTCGACCTGAAAGCTGGCCTGCCGCTCCGCCTCGAGGAGCTGCGTACGATCGACGGCCTGGGCACACTGCCTGGCCAGTGTTTCGAAGAAATCCGTCCCTTCCTCCGCGAAGTCGCGAGTCCGGCGGAAACGCAAGGCAATCGCTCCCAGTACGCGATCGTCCACGATGAGCGGCACGGCGGCCACTGCTTCAAAGCCGGCATAAAAGGCAGAATATGGCTCCAGATCCTGGCCGGCAAAGTAATCCTGCACCGTCTCGCGGGACTCGAAATACCTCGATCGGCCAAACCGAGCAGCTTCGGCGATAGGCAATGGCGCGACAATAGGCACCGTACGGTGCCGTTTCATCAAATCGCTGTCGTGACCCAGAGCGGCGACTATGTTCAATAGGTTGCCGCCTTCAGTCATCAATCCAACGACACCCGCGTCGGCCCCAAGGACTCGCAGCCCCTGATCGAGCACCACCTCGGCTGCCTCCGATGGAGTGGTTACTGCTGAGAGACTTTCGGTAACGTGCTGCAGCCCCACGACCGTGGCGGCCTGCCTTTCGGCCATCTGCGCGCTCGCACGGAGTTCGATCTCCGTAACCACGGCCGCGGAAAGATCCGCCAGGATCGTTAAGTCCTCATCGCTCCACGGGTGTGGCTTGGTGTCGATCGCACACAGGCTTCCGAGCGCGAATCCTTCCGACGTGACAAGCGGAACCCCGGCGTAACCCACGACGCCGATTTCGGTAACTGCCAGATTGTCCTTGAATCCGGGGTACTCCCGCGCGTCGTCCAGCACGAGAGGGTCGCCCGCCAGCGAGTACTGGCACAGGGAGTGAGACAGCGGCGTTTCGCGCTCGGATGCCCAGGGCTCGGGCAAACCGATGGCGCTCTTAAGAAACTGCCGGTGATCGTCGACCAGCGAGACCATCGCGATCGGCACGTCCAGCACGCGCGTAACGAGATGAGTAAGACGATCGAACGCCAGCTCAGCTGTGGTATCGAGCAGAGCGAGACGGCGCAGTGCAGCCAGGCGCTGCGGGTCAGAGACCATCATGAGCCCTGCGTCCATGTCGAAGTGCATATCGAACGGCGTCTCCCCTCATCCGCGACCACGTTACCGATGACATGCACGAGTGCCGGCATCACTCCGGAGTCCGCCGCAATTTACACGATGGAGCGGAAACATGCCAGTCCAGCGCGCAGGCACATGGGCGTCATGTGACTTCTGTAAGCCCCTGCAGGGTCATTGCGTCTCTGAAAGGGCCGCAAGTACACTGGGCATTAGCCCGTGCAATTACGCTTCTATGGTGTCAGAGCAGATATCCGTGTCCGTACGATATCCATGTGACTGAAGAGGTTAGCCGCCCGCTATGAGCGCTCTCACCCACCAGCACAATGCCTCGCAACCGGAGAATCAGCCCTTGGCTGCTGCCATCGACATTCGTGGAGTCAGCATGGTCTATACCACCCGTGGTGAGCGGCTGAGTGCCCTGACGAATGTCACGCTCGATATCGCGGAGGGTGAGTTTGTCTCCTTAATCGGGCCCTCGGGTTGTGGCAAGAGCACCTTATTGCGTGTCATCGCCGACCTCTTGCAGCCATCCAGCGGCACGGTTGAGGTGCACGGAAAATCGGCGGATGTGGCGCGCCGCGAACGGTACTACGGGATGGTCTTCCAGTCGCCGGTGCTGTACGACTGGCGCACGGTGGAGCGCAACGTCCAGCTGCCGCTGGAGATCATGAAGGTGCCGAAAAGAGAACGTGCGGCACGGTGCGCGGAGCTCCTGGAGCTGGTCGGCCTGGAAGATTTCGCCAAACGATATCCGTGGCAGCTCAGCGGCGGAATGCAGCAGCGTGTTGCCATCGCCCGTGCCCTGTCCTTTCGGCCCTCGATCCTGCTGATGGACGAGCCGTTTGGGGCGCTGGATGAGATGACGCGCGAGCGTCTCAATTTGGAGCTGTTAAGTATCTGGAGTCGTACGGGAACGACCGTCGTCTTTGTCACACACAGCATCCCCGAGGCAGTATTTCTGTCGGATCGCATCGTCGTCATGACGCCCCGCCCAGGTCGAATCGAGTACATCGTCGAAGTCAACCTGCCGAGACCGCGGGGAGCAGAGATACGCGAGGATGAGAGGTTTTTCCGTCTCATTGCCGAGGTACGCTCTCGGCTGTACGAGCACTGAGGATGGACGACGGAGCGATCGGCGCGATCTCCGTGCACAGAGAGCCAACCAGGGTGCAGGCCTGGCTGAGCCGCCTCTTCCCGATCGCAGTAACGTTCATCGTGCTGATGATTCTCTGGTATGGGGCGGCGATCTACTTCAACCTGCGCTATCTCAATATCCATATGCAGGATGTCGATCCAAACGCGTGGAATCGGCTATCCACCGGTGACAAAGTCCGGCAGGCGCTGTCGACCGGCCAGCCGCTCATGCCCACACCCATACAGACGATCGGCGACTTCATCACTCGGCTGTCACAGAAGCCCACAGCGGCCGGAGGCCTCTGGGTAGACGTGTACTGGACGGGGCATGCCGCCGTGCTCGGGTTTCTACTCGGTACGTTCATCGGTATCGCGCTGGCCGTGGTCTTCATGAGCAGTCGGCTGCTGGCACGGTCACTCATGCCGTTCGTGGTGGCATCGCAGACTATTCCCATCGTGGCGCTGGTGCCGGCGATCATGGTCTCGTTGGGACTCGGGCTCCGCTCGGAAGTATTGATCTCGGCTTATCTGGCCTTCTTCTCTATTACCATCAGCACATATAAAGGATTACAAAGCGTCCAGCCGCTCGCCTTCGAGCTCATGCGATCGTACGCAGCGAACCCGCGACAGGTGTTCCTCAAGCTCAGACTCCCGGCTGCGCTCCCCTTTCTCTTTACCGGCTTGAAAATCGGAGTAACCGCCAGCCTGGTGGGAGCGATTATCGCGGAGTTGCCCTCCGGCTCACCGCACGGACTGGGACAGGCGCTGCTCAATGCGAGTCAGTATTCGCTGAATATCTTGCTCTGGTCGACCGTCCTGTCGGCCGCGCTGCTGGGCCTCGCGCTGTACGGAGCGGTGGTAATCGCCGAGCGTGTGATCGTGCGGTGGCACGTGGAGAATCCGGCATGAGCAGCGGCCACCAGGCTCGACCCCTACGCCTCATGCTGCAATTCCTTCCCCCGGCTATCGTGTTCGTCTTGCTGCTGGCCGTGTGGGAATTGGGGGTCAGATTTTTCAATATCCCGTATGTCACGCTGCCTGCCCCCAGCCGTATTCTGCAAACCATTCCCACCATCGACGAGTTGCGGTCTGATGCCTACTACACGACGTTTGAGGAGGCGCTCCCCGGCTTTCTTCTCGGGTCGGGTATCGGATTTCTGGTGGCTGTGCTCGCTACACGCTGGACATTTTTTGCGCGCGGTATCCTGCCGTACGCGGCGGTGACCAACTCGATTCCGATTATCGGCATGGCCCCCATCTCCGTGGCCCTCTTTGGCGCCGAATGGCAGTCGAAGGCAGTCATTGTGGCGATCCTGACGTTCTTTCCGATGGTGCTCAATGCCTATCGCGGCCTGAACTCGGTCGATCCGCTCTCACTGCAGTTGATGCGGTCGTATGCCGCTAATGGGTGGGAGACGTTCCTGCAACTGCGACTGCCGGCATCACTGCCGTTTGTCTTCAACGCGCTGAAGATCAACACCACGCTGGCCATGATCGGTGCCATTGTTGCGGAATATTTTGGCGGTCCCTTCGCGGGGCTCGGGTACTATATCAACAACGAAGCGCCGGAGTTAGCGATGGACAAGGCATGGTCGGCGGTGGTGGTCGCCTGTGGCATCGGTATCAGCGCCTACTTGATCGTCGTCATCCTGGAGCGCGTCTTTACATCGTGGCATGTGTCGTACCGAGGAGATGGTTAGCGGTGAGATCGTGGACAAGCATCCGAACGGAATCAGGGACGATTCGGAACGTGTGCGATAGAAGGTCTGGAGTGATGAGGCAAGGAGGCAGGAGAGCGAGAGGAAGGATAGGTGAGGAGGAACCGGTTCCGGAGCTGTACGAAAAGCCAGTAGCATCCTAAGGAGAGAAGATGAGCAACCGTTGGACACGTCGAGTGGCCGTTCTCTTGGCGATCAGTATTCTGGCGTTCGGGCTGGGGCGCACCGCGCAGGCGCGTACCGCCGCGCACCCGCAACGCGCGTTGACGAATATCACCCTCCAGTTGAAATGGGTGCCACAAGCACAGTTCGGTGGCTACTATGTTGCCCTGGACAAGGGCTACTACCGGCAGGCGGGCCTCAACGTCACCATCAAGCCCGGGGGACCGCAGATCGCACCCGAGCAGGTAGTGGCATCCGGTGGTGCCGACTTCGGCATCGACTGGCTGTCTGCCTTGCTGGCGGCACGAGATAAGGGCGTGAATCTGGTCAATGTGGCGCAGATCTATCAGGCGACCGGAATGCGCCTCATCACCTTCAAATCTTCGGGCATCACGAACGTGAACCAGTTCCGGGGCAAGAAGATTGGAGTCTGGCCTTCGGGCAACGAGTACCAGTTTTTCGCTTTGATGAACAAGATCGGGTTCACGCCGGCGCGCAAGTATGTGACCGTGGTGGGGCAGACGTTCACCATGGACCAGTTCCTTCAGCACCAGATCGACGTGGCACATGCCATGACGTATAACGAGTTGGGCGTCGTGCTGGAGCACGGTGTTCCGCTCAGCCGGCTCCGGGTCTTCGACTACAACAAGCTCGGAATCATCGTGCTGGAAGACGGCATCTTCGCCAAGCCGGGATGGCTCAGCAGCCACCGGCAGGCAGCTGTGGCCTTCCTGCGAGCCTCGATCCGAGGCTGGCAGTACGCGGTGGCACACCCGGATGTAGCAGGTAGGTTGTCGTTCAATCACACGCAACCCGGTACGACGACTCTGGCCCATCAGATCTACATGGCGCGTAACGTCGCGAAGCTGATCAACTACGGGCCGGGGATGTCACACACCATCGGCTATATGTCGCCCGCGGCCTTCCGCACGACCTGGACGATCCTGAAGACACAGGGCATCATCGCAAAGGCCCCGCAATTCGCCTACAACCAGCAGTACTGGAGGGCAGCCGGCGGGCACTGACCAGATAATCGGAAGGCCGGTAGCGAGAAATCTGCTACCGGCCTTTTCCATTGACCTGAGATTGTCGATCCGGACCATGCCCTAACCGTATGTCTAGTGTTCGGAGACCACCGCTCTGCGGTAGTAATAGGGGCAAGGAGTCACCAATGCCCGAGTCACGAACCACATCGACATCTCAGCCCGACCACCATCCGTCGGCTCGGGGACTGGAGGAGACACGCCAGGTGCTGGCGCGCGCCCACTCACTTTCGGACGACATAGCGCGGGAGGTCGCTTCCCCGGACCTACCCCCGGAACGATCGGCCCTGTTCCATTTTGCGTCCGCTCGATTGAGCGGATCAGTGATTCGCCCGCTGAGCGATCTGGTTGCTCGTATGAATCCCGCGGGCAGTGCGTCGCCCCCTGCACAATCAGCCACGCTGAGCGGCGCTGACGACGGCAGCTCAACTCTGGAGGACCGATTGTGGCAGCTCGCGAAGGATGCAACGACACTGCGCCTGCGACCGGACCTACCATGCGAGATCCAGGAGGCCACCGCCGGATTGCACGATCTGGCTATTAGGTGGGCACCTTCGGAAGGACCGGACAATGCCTCGACCCGAACGGCCGAATTGCGGGCTATCCTGGCAGACCTGCCGTGCACGATCCAGGCAGCACCGAACGGACCCTATGTCGTGACCAACGTCGACCTTTTCACGGACTGGCTGGGTCAGCGGATTCAGCCGCTCCCTCAAATGGCCCTCTGCCGTTGTGGCGCCTCTGCCATCAAGCCGTTCTGCGATGGAGCTCACGCCGATATCGGGTTTCGGGATGACAAGGACCCTGCACGGGTGCCCGACCGGCGCGACAGGTACGTTGGCCAGCAGGTAGAAATTCTGGACAACCGCGGCATCTGCCAGCACTCCGGATTCTGTACCGACCGCCTGGCCTCAGTCTTCCGCCAGGGCCAGGAACCGTTTGTCGCTCCCAGCGGTGGGAGGATGGACGAAATCATCCGCGCCGTGCGGGACTGCCCATCGGGGGCGCTCAGCTTTGCCATCGATGGACGCGAGGCACGTGAGCAGGTTGACTACCACGGAACCCGGGATGCAGCCATTGAAGTGACTAAGGACGGTCCATACCGCATCACGGGAGGCATTGCTCTGAAGGACGGCGACGGCGAGGATGTCCCACGGAACGACGGAGCTTCTCTCGAACACTATGCGCTCTGTCGCTGCGGACACTCCCTGAACAAGCCGTTCTGCAGTGGTACCCATTGGTACGTCGACTTTCACGACCCGATACCCGACCCCACCCGCGAACCGACGGTGTTCGAGTGGGCCGGTGGGCTGCCGGCGCTGACCCGGATGACACGCATCTTTTATGAGAAGTACGTGCCACAGGAACCGCTGTTGGCGCCGCTGTTCGCCAACATGGCGGCGGATCATCCGCAGCGGGTGGCGAAGTGGCTGGGAGAGATATTCGGCGGTCCGAAGTGCTACAGCGAGGAGTACGGCGGCTACACCCGCATGATCTCGCAGCACCTTGGGAAAGGTATCACTGAGGAGAAACGTGCCAGGTGGGCTGCCCTTCTCGTGCAATCGGCTCAAGACGCCGGGCTGCCAAATGACGCCGAATTTCGCTCCATCTTCGGTTCGTATATCGAGTGGGGTTCGCGGCTGGCGGTTGAGAACTCCCAACCCGAATCCCGTCCACCCGAGCACATGCCGATGCCTCGCTGGGATTGGCACACGGCTTCAGGCCCTCCCGGATCACGAGTCTCTGCGCTGGCGCCACATGAAGATGAGCCCGCACAGCCCGTGGTACTCCCCTCCGCGGACGAACCGGTACGATTCGGGAAGCACATCAAGCCGCTGTTCCGAGAGCATGACCGACGGTCGATGGAAGCCGCGTTCGACCTCTGGTCGTGCGTCGACGTGAGACAGAACGCTCAGGCCATCCACGCACGATTGGCCAACGGATCGATGCCCTGTGACGGCGCGTGGCCCCAGGAACGGGTCGAAGTGTTTCAGCGGTGGATGAACACCGGAATGGGAGAGTGAGAGACCGTCTCGGCTGCGATTATCCTGAGATAGGGTAAACCGCGGGACGATTGGTCGGAGCGTCGCCCGCCAAGGAGGACGATCCGTGGAAGCCAATCGCCCGCTCGATGAAGTGCTGGAAGAGTTACGCCGCGTCTTCAGCGAGCGGGAGATCGACCGTCTACTGCGACAGGCGACGATCCGCCAGGCGGAGGGAGCGACCACCGATCGCGACTATTTGCTGCAACGCATCCGCGATCTCCAGACGGCATCGTGGGACGAAGCGGTCCCGATCGTTGCCGAGCTCCTGGGTGTGCTGGCTCACCTGGTCGCGTCGGTCGAGACGTTGTGGGCGACCGTCGCTCGCCTCGAACAGCGGCTGGATCGCATGGACGAGGAAGCGGAGGAAGACGGGTGGGAGGTCTAACCCTCCGCCTGCTCTCCGGCGGGATGCTGGATGTCGACCGAAACGTAGTTCATCCGGGAGACGACTCGCACCGGCGAGTCAGTCTGCCCTTGATGCAGGTGCTGATCCACGTTGATGGACGCAGCATATTGATTGATACAGGGCTGATGCCGGATGTGGCGGATAATCCCGCAGCCCTGCGTGACAGGTACGACGTCGATCCGAATTGGATTCGAGCAGTCGCGTCTCCCGACCATCGGATCGATCGGCAGCTGGCGCAAGCGGATCTCGCACCGACCGATCTTGAGCTCGTGGTGAACACGCACTTCCACTTCGACCATGCCGGCGGCAATGCCGTTTTTACCGGTGTGCCAATTGCCGCGCAGGAGGAGGAATTTCTGGCGGCGCGAGTGCCGGAGACGTACATGCC
>DAINCT010000046.1:0-15190 GCA_036732245.1 Chloroflexota bacterium
CCGAGGCGCCCACTACAGGATCCAAGAGCCCGATCCGGCGTAGAGGGAGGACGGACCGGAATCTCCTACTTCAACAGGTGAGCCACACGCTTCGTACATGCGTGTCCACGGTCCATCTCAAGGGCAGGGGGCCACCGTCACGATTGCCAGCTTCCCCTTATCCCTTACCTGAACGGGCTTAACGCTTCTGTTCCCCTCCGGTGTAGCGGACGGGCATCGTTACCCGCCCTGGAGAATCGGCACATCGCCTTCCTGGCCGCTCCGCTCCTGCACTTGCTCGATTGCATCGGCCGCGGCTTCGGGCGAGCCCAGCCCGTTGTTCGAGTCAGACCCGGACGTCGAAGTGAGTGCCCGCTCAGGCGCCAGCTCAAGCAAGCGTGCCTCTGCTCGATTCATGGCATGCGCGCGTTTCTCAAGGCGTTCATTCACCTTCGTCAGTCGTCGTTCTGCCTCGAGCTGCGCTCTCTCGACTTGTTGCTTTCCGTGCTCGCGGACCAATACATACTGCTCGCGCATGGCTTCGAAGTTATCGCGTGCCCGTTTGAGCTTCCGTTCCGCCTTTTCCAGATTCTTGTTCTTCTTTCCCTGGTTTCCCATTTCACCTTCTCCTAGCTGTACGTGTCCGCGGGGCGCGTACCGAGAAACGATAATCGTCTCGCGCCTATCCGCGGGTCACGGTTCGTCGCCAATGTTACAAGCTTGTTACAGCTTATAACGGATCGTATTCCCGGCGAGGAAAGACCGTTAGGAGAATAGGACTGAAATCGAGTCGCGTGCGAAGCCGGGACCGGTGGTCATGCCCTTGCCTCCGATTCCGGTGACGATGTGGACCAGGTGGCCCCGGCGGGCTCGGCCAAGCGTGCCTGGCAGCGGAGCAAGGCGCGAGGGCATCTCGTGGAGTCAACGCTCCTGGTCGCTCCTGGAATGGAGGAGGGCGCCGGTGACTGCGGTCTGGACGACAGTCACCGGCGCCTGGAGGAGTGGAGCGTTGCTTCCCACACCTTCACGTTAAAAGACGACCATTACGGTTTTGTTAGGGCGCCTTTATCGCTTCGTGAACGCGGCGCGCTCCCGTTTGGTGCGCTTCCTCGTATCACAAAGGACACCCGGGCCCGAACTCAAGCAATCGCGCACCTTGTCGCCGCCCGATACCGGAAACGGGCCCGGAATGGATATCGGCGCCAAACTGCGCGTTTGGTAACAAAACCGAAACCGGTTCGTAACGACCGGGATTCATCATGAAAGGATCAACCAGAGAAAGGAATAGAGACTTGTTAAAACGCACAGTGAGTATGGCGACCGTCGCAATCTTGTGTGGCTCCGTCCTGACGGCGCGCGCCTCCGCGCAGGCGGCGGGCGTGACCCCTGGCGGCCCTGTGGCGATATCGGGCTATACGATCTCGGAATGGGTGGGTCCGAGTACCGCCTACAGTCACCCTGACTCGGTGGTCGATGACGGCACCTACGTGTGGGTCGGTTACCAAAATGTCACCGCGAAGGATGGTTCGGACAACAAGACCAGCACAGTCGTGCAATATTCGGAGACCGGTACAGTCGTCAAGACGTTTACGGTTCCCGGCCACAACGATGGGCTACGTATCGATCCAACTACACACCTGGTGTGGGCGTCGTCGAACGAGGACGGTAATCCGGCTCTCGTGACGATCAATCCGGCGACAGGGGCGGTTACGCCCTACACCTTCCCATCCCCAACGCCGCACGGCGGGGGCTATGATGACATGGCCTTCGCAAATGGTGGCGCTTATATCGCCGCGTCCAACCCAACTCTTAACAGCAGCGGAGTGAACACCAGTACCGCTTTGTATAAAATTGTTCTCTCGGGTGGGCAGGCTCTGCTCGCCCCAGTGCTTCCCGGGAACGGGACAGCTCTGGATACCACGACGAACGCCCAGGTGACTTTGAACGAGGTGGACCCGGACTCGATGCGGGTCGATCCGCAAGGCGACGTGGTGCTAGATAATCAGGCCGGATCCGAGCTTGTGTTTGTGCATAACATCAGCACGGCCCAACAGACGGTTACGAGGGTTCCAGTGGGGACCCAGATCGACGATTTTGTATGGGCCACGTCAGCCGGCGGTCGTCTGCTGATCGTCGATGGATCCGCGAACACGATCTACCAGATGACCGGAGCTTTCGTTCCTAATACGGTGTTCGTGGAAGCGCCCAGTGATTCCGGAGTAGCCGGCTTTGTCGGCACGCTGGATCTCACGACCGGTACGATCACACCGATAGCGGTCGGCTTCGGCAGCCCGACGGGGCTCGAATTCGGGCCGTCGGTTACGTACGCAGGCATACCTCTTTCGGCGACGCTTGCACCGTCCGGTCCTCCGCGGACGAGAGCCGTGGCTCGCTTCTAAAGCCGATCTACACTCGGAAAGCCCCCCATCGGACCCGATGGGGGGCTTTCGTTTTCGAAGCGTGAGCCACTTCAGAGCGTGACGGGAGTTCGATTCCTGTATCCGAGGTCGGACGGTGGAAGGCCTACATCAGCCATCCGTCTCAGCCGGCCGTGACGGAGTAACAGTTACCGCCATTGTTATTGATTTCTGTGCCTCCGGCTCCTGTTGTGACCGTCTCATACCAGTACGTGGTGCCAGGAGAGATACCGTTGCTGCCCACCGTGCCGGGCAAGTCGTTCCCGGTTACGAAGATGGCGTGACGCGTCGTTCCGGCGCTCTGGTCCTGCGTGGCAACGTTGACGAGCCCGGAACACCCTGGGCCGGTGCCGAAGAAGACCTCTCCCTGTCCGGGCTTGGAGCTCACGAATGTTACCAGGAATCCCTGCGCAGAAGAGCCGGCGAGCGTGTTGACCGAATCCAATAACGCCTGACCTTGCGCGATCAGCGATTGAGCGGCTTGTTCATCGATCGCCTGTCCGTTGAACGCGGCGCCTTCAAGTGCGGCGATCATTTGGGCAGCCAGCGCGTCTCGTTGTGTCCCGATCGCCTGGAGCTGGGTCTCGAGCTGAGAATACGTCGCATCCCCAGCCGAGTTGCTTTTCAGCGCGTTCGTCGAGATGGCAAGCGTGGCGAGGCCAAGGCCCGCGACCGGCGCGTTGATCTGCTTGTACATCTGGGCCAGGCGCACGAGTGTGCCCAGGTGCACTGTCAGGGAGGCGGGCAGAGCAGCCGGGTTCAGATCTTCGACCAAGACTCGGCCGTCGTGGCTGTAGTCGTCGTTCAAACCGAGCAGCGCAAGCATGCTTGGCCTGATATCAGTGTGGTCGGACCAGGTCGTGCTGTCGATTCCCTTGTTGGTGACGCCGGGACCGACCAGACCCAACCAGGTGGTGGTGATGTCCTGCTGCACGTTGCCGTGAAGCCAGGCATAGGCCGGCTGCTCCAGAACGCATTTCGGAGCATATACCGGTGGCGGAGTGCTGTTGAAGCCACCGCTACACGTGGCCGTGACGTAGTAGTCAGGCCGAGCAAACATGGTAAACGTTGGAGTTCGAGTCGGATCTGCCGTCACCATGTGCAGCAGGTTCATCTCGACCGGATCGGCTAGATACTGGGCGAGTTGCTCCGTCGCATTCGAGAGCGGATTGGTCACCGTCAACGCCCCGGTGGCGCGTTCGAAGGTGCGAACGGAGGAGTCGGTTCGTGCCGGTTGACCATTGAGATAAATCGCGGGTGCAGTGTCATTGCCCACGCTGAACGTGTACGAGTTCAGTCCTTGTTGCTGGGACAGCAGACCGTCGAGGCCAACCGCGACCTCACCGAACGGCGGTCCAGGGGGTGTTGTGGTGGCGGTTTTGTTGTAGGTGCAGTAATTGCCAGGCGTCAGCAGTGGTGGATTCTTCGTGGTGTCGATGGTAGCACCGGTGCAGCCGGGATTGGTGGGCGGACCGCCGGTGTAATGATCGCCTTCATCGGCGGTGAAGACAAACAGCGTATTGCTTTTGTTGATCCCGTCGTTGGCCAGGCGCGTGAAGAACGTTCCAAAGGCGGTATCGTACGCCTTCAACTGCTGCTCGTAGGTTTGCTCTCCAGGCCCCAATGCGGTGTGGGTGGCGGCCGGATTCTGGTCGTGGGCATCGGAAATGTAGGCGAACGTAACCGGCACTCCATGTTCCTGCATGTCGGCCACGTATCCGAGCGATGCCGCGGCGTTCATTCCATCGAAACCCGGGAAGCCGGGCGCATTGGTCGTGGTATTTACGATCGGCGCGCCATTGATATCGTTCAGGGCCGTCGTACCATTGCCACCGATGAGGGGAGCAACGTATTTGTGACCGAATAAGCCGTTAAACCCGGTGTACCCGCCCGGCTCATCGGGAAGCACATCCGGTCTACCGTGGTTCGTGCCCGAGCACAGTCCGGAAGCGCTATCGGCCTGGCTGCAGTGTACGGCGATGCCGACGAAGTCGGCATTTCGCTGCGCAGTGGTCTCCTGCGCTTCGGGTGACGTGGCACCGTACACCGTGGCGATGTCGTTGGCGCCGAACTTACTGTTGACGTTGGCGTTTTCGAGCACTTGATTGGCCGATGCTACCGCACCGACATCACAACCGGCGCGCGTGTACGGTACCCAAGGAGCCGGTGCGTTCGTCCCGGTGGGTTTTGCGGCGGTCGGAGCGCCGCTCAACATGTTATATGTGCCGTTACCGATAGTGTCCGTCCAATAGGTGAATGCGGTGGTGAACGATGTCGGCGAGCCGTTCTGATAGTACTGGTAGCTGTTCTGACCCACCGCGACGCCGTGTCGGTTAGGATATACGCCGGTGAGCGACGTGAGGATGTCTTGAGAGGTGTGCGAGATCAGAGGCGTGTGGTGATTGGCGAGGATGACGCCATTACTCTGGATGAAACTGGACAGGTGCGGCATCTGCTCCAGATCAGACGGCACGTTGGCCAGATCTCGCATGAAGTGAGTGTTGTCGAACTGCAAGTAAATCACGTGCTTGATGGCGCCGTTCGCGCCCAACGAGCAGCTGCCCGCGGCGTACGCAGTGGACAACCTGCCGACTCCAACGGCGGCATAGGGCGAGCCGGGTGCCGCGCTGGCGACACTCATTCCCGCCAGTAAAGCGAGTGCCGCGGGAATCCGCCGGAGAGACGGTCTTCGAACGCGTTCGGTCAGACTCATTAGCCATCCTCCTGTAGAGAGTTGCTTCCATGGTTCCATCGTGATGTTGCAAAGGTGTTACGAGGGAGTGAAGAGTGGATTACAGGAGCACGCAAGTGCTCAAGACAACCTGGACCTTTCCAGCATCGCGCGCCGTACAAGCAGGCGTCAAGTATCCAGTCGCGAACGGCACGCCAAGGCTTCGTGCCGTACGGTGCAGACCGGTTCCGCGCGCTCCAGCATGGAAACCGATTCGATGTCGAGTGGCCGGAGGAGTAATGACCTCTCAAAAGCAGTCCAATGGCACTGTGCACTGAATTGCCGTCGTGGTTAACTGATGGAACTGTACGACTCCTGAAAGGTCTTCCATATGGAGGTTTCACCTCCTTCAAACCCTGAAATGCGCGGGGCGCATGGCTCCATTGATCATTCGCTCATCACGGGCGCACGTAGTGACCAGACCTGGATATCATGGCGGATGTCCGACCCCAGCCCGCCCGATGGTGCCTCTCGTGACTTGGCGTCGCGTGAAAAATCGTGAGGGTGCACGTTCAGGCTGACTCCAGACTCATGACGGAGGATCGGGCCTGGTGTGAAAGCGAAGAGCGTTATAACAGTCTCGTCACTGCCTCACAGGATGGAATCTTCCGCATCGATGGTGACGGCACGATCAGGTTTGCCAGTCAGCGTGCCGCCGATCTCCATGGATACCTGGATCCTGCCGAGCTCGTCGGTCAACCCAAGTCTGTCCTGGTGACGCCCGCGTATGTGACGCAAACAGTGGAGAGCATAGCGCGGGCTATAGAGACGCGGCAAACATCCGTCATCGAATATTTGGCTAAGCGGCGAGATGGGAGTACTTTCCGAGCGGAGGCAACTTCGGCGGTAATCGATCTCACTATTCAGCCGTATGCCCTGACGGTGATCGTTCGTGATGTCAGCGAGCGGGAAGCGGCCGTAGCGCGTCTCACAGCGGAACGAGCTCAGCTCAAGGCTGATCTGGAGGAACAAGTCGCGGCCAGAACGGCCGAAATTTTCAATTTGCAGAAAGTGACCGCTGCCCTATCTCAGGCTGCAACCCTGCTGGAAGTTGCCGACGTCGTGGTGTCTCAGGTCATACCCTTGATGGGCGCGAGCGGGGGATCGATCCATGTCCTGGCGGACGACGGTTTGCATCTGGACTACATCGATGGGAGTGGTTACAGGCCGGACGTGCTCGCAAACTTGCAGCGGATTCCATTAACTGTCGCCCGTCCGCTCACGGAAGCAATTCGCGAGCGTTCCGCCCTCTGGATCGAATCGCTCGACGAGTGGCAGACACGGTATCCCGACGACCCGGTGGCGCATAGCGAGGGTGGACATGCAGCCGCAGTCATTCCGCTGGTCGCCCTGGGGCGCTCGGTCGGGGTTGTCAGCATCACGTTTATTGGCGCTCGGCGGTTTGATGATGATGAACGGCGTTTCTTGCTATCGGTGTGTCAGCAATGTACGCAAGCGTTGGAACGGGCCCACCTGTACGACTCCGAGCTCCGACGGGCGGTCGAATTACGGTCGGTCAACCATGAATTGGAAAGCTTCGCCTACTCCGTCTCCCATGACCTCAGGTCGCCGCTCCGAGGGATCGACGGTTTCAGCAAACTCGTGGTCGAACGTTATTCCGACAGACTCGACGACGCCGGGAGAGGCTACCTCGCGCGGATTCAGGCAGCTACGGCGCGCATGTCTACGCTTATTGACGATCTTCTGAAACTTTCTCGAGTCACGCGGAGCGAACTTCACCTCCAACCGATAGACGTGAGCGAATTGGCACACGATGTAGTCATTGATCTCGCAGCGGCCGAGCCGGCGCGAAAGATCACGTCGGTAATCGAGCCTGGAATGGTCGCACCGGCCGACTTACAACTCCTACGTGTTGTGTTGGAAAACTTGTTAGGTAATGCCTGGAAGTTTACCGGTAAGCGCGAAGCCGCCAGGATAGAAGTCGGTAGCTTGGAAGTGGGTCCTGAAAAGGTGTATTTTGTGCGCGATGACGGGGTCGGATTCGACATGCAATATGCCGACAAACTTTTTGGGCCGTTTCAGCGTCTCCATTCCATGCATGAATTCCCGGGGACGGGCATTGGTCTAGCGACGGTCCAGCGCATTATCAATCGACACGGCGGGCGCACATGGGCCGAGGGCGTTGTCCAACAGGGAGCCACGGTGTACTTCACGTTGGGAGTCACATAAGAGATGGCACCTATTCCGGTCATACTGCTGGTCGAGGATAATCCGGACGACTCGGACCTGGCTCTGCTGGCATTCGCGGAAAGCCCGATGTCGAACGAGGTCGTGCTCGCGCGGGATGGTGTCGAAGCACTCGAGTATCTCTTTGGCACAGGCGATTACACCGACCGCGACACGTCTCTCATGCCTCAAGTTGTCCTGCTCGATTTGAAACTTCCCAAGCTCGACGGGCTGGAAGTGTTGAAACGCATTCGGGCTGACGAGCGCACCAAACATTTGCCGGTGGTTATGCTCACCTCTTCGGATGAGGAGACCGACATTGCGCAAAGCTACGGCAGCGGCGCCAACAGCTACATCCGCAAACCGGTCGCTTTTGCTGAGTTCCTCGATGCCGTCAGAACGATGGGACTGTACTGGCTGGTTCTCAATCGCACCCGGTAAGACGGTGACGCCACTGTCGATCCTGCTGATTGAAGACAGCGAGAATGACGCCGTACTGATCGCGGCTCAGACCCAAATCGAGGGTCGAGAGATACGATTCCGCCGCGTTGAGACCGAGGCGGAACTCCGGCATACGCTTCGGAACGATGGCTGCGACGCCGTGCTATGCGACTACGTTCTCCCCAGCTTCAGCGGATTAGCAGCACTAAAGATCGTTCAGCAGCACGATCCTGATCTTCCGTTCCTGATCGTTTCAGGAGCAATCGGCGAAGAAACGGCGGTCGAGGCCATGCGCGCCGGTGCGGGCGATTACATCATGAAAGGCCACCTATCACGACTCGCCCCAGCGCTCGAACGCGAGTTGCGCGAAGCCGAGGAAAGGCGGGAGCGACGACTGGTCGAGGTGGAGCGAGAGCGGTTGCTGGTGGCCGATCGACAAGCACGACTGCAGATTGAGAAGTCGGCCGATCAGACGGCGCGACTGCTCGCCCTCACCACCGCATTGTCGACGGCGGTCACGCCGGAAGACGTGGCCAGGGCGGTCGTCGATCATAGCGCCGCTTCCGTCGGTGCCAACGGATGCAGCGTGGTCGTCTTATCCAGCGATGGGTCATCGCTCAAGCCGTTGTGCATGGTGGGCTATCCGCAGGTGACGGTCGATTTCTACCAAGATCTTCCGATTGATGAGAACATCGACCTGGCAGCCGTGGTGCGCACCGGCGAGGCAGCCTGGATATCATCGCGCGCGGCACGGGCGCGGCCCCTTAGGACGCGGGACGCTGCGTACCCGAGCGGCGGTGCCGCCATTCTTCCATTGCTCGTGCAAGGCCAACCCATCGGCGGGATCGAGTTTATCTTCAGACACCAACGGAACTTTGCCGAGGACGACCGAGCCTTTATCGTAGTGCTCGCGCAGTTATGCGCGCAGGCACTGTACCGGGCGTCGCTGTATGAATCTGTGCGGCAGAGCGAAGGACGATTTCGGTTGCAGGCACATCTGCTGGATGCTGTCGGCCAGGCGGTGGTGGCCACGACTCTCGACGGCGACATAACCTATTGGAATGATGGCGCTGACCGCCTTTTCCACTATGCGGCGGACCAGGTAATGGGCCGCAACGTCGTGGACGTTTTGCCGACGACCGAATCCGTGGACGAGTCTCGCCGCAAGCTGTACCGATTGGCTTCGGGTGAGGAAAATGTAAATGAACTCCTTATACGACGGCAAGATGGCACGGCAGTCCCGGTGCTGTCGTACCGTACCCCGATCCGAGACGCAACGGGTACCTTGACCGGCATCATTGGAGTGTCGACTGACATTAGTGCGATAAAAGAGGTCGAACGGGAGTTGCGCGACAGTGAGCAACGCTATCGGGCGCTCTTCGATACGTCACCAGACGGCATCGTGCTCATGGACATGAACGGGTTCATCGTAACGGCAAACCGACAACTCGGGCTGATGCTCGGTTGCGACTCCCCCGACGAGTTAGCGGGCGCCCGTATGGAAGAGTATCTGCCCCAGAGCGACCGGAAGCTGGCCCTTGAGGTGCTGGAACAGCGCGCGAATGGGATGCCGTCGACCAATCCGAACACTCGGTACTCGGTTCTGAGGCGTGACGGCAGCACGTTTCCGGCCGACGTGAGTTCGTTTGTGACCGTCGCTGCGTCCGCAGATGCCAGCTTCATAACCTCGACCGTCCGCGACGCGACTGAGCGCGTAGCGTACGAGACACAACTCCAATATCTGGCTCTTCACGATCCCTTGACCGGCCTGGGAAACCGTACACTGTTGTATGACCGCCTCCAGCAGGTGCTGGCAGCGGCTCGGCGCAATGCTGAGCAATTCGCCATTCTGCTTCTCGATCTCGACCGATTCAAGGATATCAACGATACCTTCGGCCACCACGTGGGCGACGACATCATCCGAGAGGTCGGCGACCGGTTGTCGACAGTGCTACGACTGTCGGATAGCCTGGCCAGGATGGGGGGCGACGAGTACGTAATCCTTCTTCCAAACACGGACTCCGCCGGTGCGGTGCTGACCGCATCGAGAATCAATGCCGTGCTCGAACAACCCATTGAAGTGCGAGGACAGCGCGTTCATGTCGGATCCAGTATCGGTATTGCGGTTTACCCCGAGCACACCGAGGAACCCGACGTTCTTCTGCGTCACGCGGATGTGGCGATGTACAGCGCGAAGCAAGCCAATATCGGCCATGCCGTGTACGCGGGTGAGAGTGATTCGCATGGTCTTAATCGGCTAGCCCTGAGCGGCCAGCTTCGGGACGCAATACAGACGGGCCAACTCGTCCTCCATTACCAGCCGAAAATGCGGCTGGACTCGGGTGAGATTGACGGGGTAGAGGCGCTCGTGCGCTGGAATCATCCCCAATATGGACTCATTTCTCCCGACCAGTTTATCCCGCTCGCCGAACACTCCGGACTGATAAGGCCGCTCACTTCGTGGGTGCTCGATAAAGCGCTTACACAGTGCCGTGAGTGGCAAGACCTGAACCTGGATGTCGGCGTCGCAGTCAACCTCTCGACACGAAGCCTCTATGACCCAGATCTCCCTATAGTGATCGACCGATTACTCGCTACAAGTGGAGCGTCGGCATCACACCTCACGGTTGAAATCACCGAAAGTGTCATCATGGCGAATCCGGAACATGCCATGGATGTGTTGGGACAGCTCATCGACTTCGACATCAAACTATCGATTGACGACTTCGGTACCGGGTATTCCTCGCTCTCGTATCTTCGACATCTGCGTGCCAACGAACTCAAGATCGACCGGTCCTTCGTCATGGATCTTGATTCGAATGACGAGAGCAACTTCATCGTTCGGTCCGTCGTCGAGCTCGGCCACAATTTGGGGCTTGAGGTGGTCGCCGAAGGCGTTGAGAGTCAGAGATCGCTCGACATTCTGAGCGCACTCAAGTGCGATCGGATTCAAGGCTACTACCTCAGTTGGCCTCAGACTGCGGCGGATCTCACCCGCTGGATGCAGGAGCGAAGAGACGTTCGCGGCTTAGCGCGCGATGATCCGCCCGATCATGTCCCGGTCTTCGCCCCCATCCCGGCTGCCCTGGACGCACTGAGTACAGTCTTGAAGCTCTCGGGTGCGACGGTTCCGATCGACGCTTTGCCCTAACTGGGGATGGACTGGGCGCGGCGCCGTTCGCGGAAGGCTGCCACGTCGCCGGTGACCACGAATGCCACACGCTCGGCGATATTCGTAACCCGATCCGCCATGCGTTCGATATTGTGCGCTACCCACATCAGGTACGTGCCGCCCCGCACGGTTTCTTTGTCCTGTACCATCGCAGCCAGCAACTTCTGGAACACCTCGCCGTAGAGCGAGTCGACCTCGTCATCCTGGCTCCAGACGCTTCCGGCAGCTTCGAGATCTCGTTCCTTAAAAGCATGGAGCGCGCGACGAAGCAGCCGCTCGGTGATGGTCGACATGGAGCGAATGTCGGCCATAGGGGTGTCGATCGTTTCAGCCGCCATGCGCAGACTGAGCTTGGCAATTCCTTCGCAATAATCGCCGATGCGCTCGAGCTCGGTGGCGATCGTGAGAATCGCTGCGATATTGCGGAGGTCACCAGCCAACGGCTGTTGCGTGGCAATCAATAGCAGGGCCGCTCGCTCGATCTCGTACCGTTTGTCGTCGATCCGGTTGTCCGCTTCGATCAGGTGCTGGGCCGCGGCCGTGTCTCTGTCGTCGAGCGCGTCGACGCAGGATTCGATCGTCGAAGCGACCAGTTCGCCGAGTTCGAGCACCTGGTCGTCCAACCGGCGGAGCATGCCGTCGTAGTGCTCACGCGTCATCTTTGCTCCTCTGACCGCCATCGAAGGTATAGCCGACGCCGTAGATGGTTCGGATGTAGATGGGATCGGCCGGATCTGGTTCGATCTTCATGCGCAGGCGGCGGACGTGCACGTCCACGGTGCGAGCATCGCCAAAGTAGTCCGGGCCCCACACCTTCTCCAGGAGTTGATTCCGTGACAGGACGATCCCTCGATTTAGCATGAGCTGGAGCAACAGGTCGAACTCCCGAGGTAGGAGATGGAGCCCCTTGGCGTTGCGCTGCACGATGCGCGATGCAGGATCGACCTGCAGACCACTGATTGAGATTGCTTGCTGCGCTTCGACTCCAGAACTCAACTCGACACGTCGCAGATTAGAGCGGATCCGGGCCAGGAGTTCGCGCAGACTAAACGGTTTGACGACGTAGTCGTCGGCTCCCATCTCGAGTCCAAGAACCCGATCCACCTCATCGTCCCTGGCCGTGAGCATAATAATCGGGACAGGAGAAGTGGCTCGCACGGCCCGACATACCTCGAAGCCGTCGAGCTCGGGCAGCATGATATCGAGCAGCACCAGGTCCGGCCGCTGAGTTCTGGTCACAGCAATCGCTTCCAGGCCAGTGCGTGCTACCTCGGCTCCGAAACCCTCCTGTCGTAGGTTGTAGACCAGCGTCTCCGCGAGATTGCGATCGTCCTCGACGACAAGAATGGTTTGTTGTTCTGCCATGTCATCCGAACCGGCCGGAAATATAATCTTCGGTCCGCTTGTCGCTCGGCTTACTGAAGATTTGGCTGGTAGCATCCTTCTCGACCAATTCGCCCACGAAGTCGGAACCGGCCAGCATGAATGCTGTGAAGTCCGCGATGCGGGCAGCTTGCTGCATGTTGTGGGTGACGATCACAACCGTGTATTCGTTCTTCAGGTCGTTGAGCAGCTCTTCTATCTTGAACGAGGCAATGGGATCGAGCGCCGACGATGGTTCATCGAGCAGGATGACGCCCGGTTTCATGGCGAGCGCCCGGGCGATGCACAAGCGCTGCTGCTGTCCGCCCGACAACCCGGTCGCCGGGTCTTTCAATCGATCCTTGACCTCGTCCCACAGGGCCGCCTGGCGGAGGCTCTGCTCAACCAGTGCGTCGAGGTCGCCACGCTTCCTCATGGCTCCGGTTAATTTAGGGCCGGCCGCGACGTTATCGTAAATCGACATGGTGGGAAACGGGTTCGGACGCTGAAAGACCATGCCGATGTGCGCGCGAATCTTGACCGGATCCACTCCGTCCCCATAGACGTTCTCAGAGCCCACCCATATGTCACCGCCTACACGGGCGCCGGGGATAACTTCATGCATGCGGTTAATGGAACGGAGGAAGGTCGACTTGCCGCAACCAGACGGCCCAATGATGGCAGTCACTTTATTCGGATCGATGCTCATGGTGACGTCTCGAATGGCCAGACGCTTGCCATACCAGGCCGATACAGCATCTGCTCTGACGGGTTCTCCCACTAAAGTTTCCTTTGTCTAGGCCGCGCTCGTTCTTGCCGCCAGCCGGCGGGTCAAGAGACGCGCGGTGAGATTCAAAATGACGATGATAGCGAACAGGACGAAGGCACCTGCCCACGCCTGCCGATGCTGGTCGGAGTATGGCGACGTGGCATAGACGTAGATTTGATGAGGGAGAGACTCCATCGCTCCGCTCGGGGAGAATTGGGTCGCCGGATTGCCGAGTGCCGTGAAGAGGAGCGGCGCTGTTTCACCCGCCACACGCGCGATACCCAACATCACCGCGGTGACGATCCCGCTGGCCGCCGTAGGGAGAATGACGCGTGCCATCGTCTTCCATTCAGGAAGACCCAACGCCAGGCCGGCCTCGCGAATAGCCGCAGGGACCAGATTAATGGAGGATTCGGTTGCTCGGGCCACAGTTGGAAACATGAGGAGCGCCAATGCAACGCTCGCGGAAAAGGCGGAGAAATGGTGCGAGGGCAGCACGATTAAGGCGTATGCCACCATGCCGGCAACGATCGAGGGCGTTCCGGCGATGACATCACTCACGAACCGCACAATCTGCGCAAACGGCCCCGAACCGGCCCGTGCTAGATACACGCCCGTCATAATCCCGACTGGGAGGCCGATGAGTGAGGCGAAAAAGACCAGCTCGATGGTGCCGAGTATGGCGTTGATCATTCCGCCACCAGTTTCGCCTTCGGCCCTTGGAACCTGGGTGAAAAAGTTTAGATCGAGCGATGATCCGCCCTGGCCAATGACCCAGGCCATCATCGCGCCGAGCGGGACAAGTGCGATCAGCACGGCGAAAACGGTCAACCCGGTGCCGGCGTAGTCGATGAGCCGTCGGCTGGTGTATCGACCGTCGACCACGTTGAGACTCATACTTTGAACTTCCTGGTCACGCTCCATACCAGCAGCCGAGCCGCCGCATTGAGAATGACGGTGACTGCCATGAGGATCAGCGCGATCTCAATCAGTGACGATCGATATAATGCTCCGGTTGCTTCCGTGAACTGATTGACGATGGTGGCGGGCATGGTCGTGCCGAGGCCGAACAGAGACGGCGAAATCGACTGATTATTTCCGATGACCATCGTGACGGCCATCGTTTCTCCCACGGCCCGGCCAAGACCAAGCAGAAGCGCACCGATAATGCCGGAGCGGGCGTATGGAATGATCACCTTCCAGGTCGTCTCCCAACGAGTTGCTCCCAGGGCGAGCATCGCCTCGCGCTGCTGATTCGGCACGGCCGCGATCACGTCACGGCTGATGGCCGCAATGGTTGGCAGGATCATCACCGCCAGGATGAGTGTGGCTGTAAATATGCCGAGTCCCAGCGGATAGCCGGAGAAAAACGGCGTGTTCCCGAAATGATCAACCAACGGCGGCTGGATATATTGCCGCACGATGGGAACCAGGACCAAAAACGCCCAGAGTCCGTACACGATGCTCGGTACAGCACCCAGCAATTCGACCAAGAGTCCCAGAGTGAATCGGACTCGTAACGGAGCAATTTCCGTGAGAAAGATCGAGACGAATACGCCGACGATTCCAGCCAGCACCAAGGCGAGAGCCGACGTATAGAGCGTGCCGAGAATCGATGGCGCCGCGCCGTAGAGATTCGCCGCTGGCGCCCACGTCGTGCCGGTGATGAAGGAGAAGCCATTGGTGCGGATTGATAACCAACCCTGGTAGAAGAGAATGCCGAGCATCAGAGCAAGTGCTGCCAGGACGGATGCCGCGAAGCCCATCGTCAGAAGCGAAAAGATGCGATCGCCAGTATTCTGCGGAATTTTGACGGATCTAGGTTCGCGCTGCGCCGTGCCGGCTTCGGCTGCGCGCTTCTCCAGGTGAAGCAGGCCTTCAGGCGGTGCATAGGTTCGGGTTTGTGGCTGTTCTAGCTGCATGCGATGAACCTCGTAAGGCGTCCACGCGCCAACCGCGCTGACGGGCTCCCGCGACGCGATGCGCGATCTCTCAACGGCGCGCACGTGCAAGCGACTCACTCGATCGGCCCAGTACCCGGGACAGAGCGGGCAAGGTTCGAGCATGGGTGGAAGTAGCTCACTCCCCACTCTAGCGACCGAGTTGTTTCCGAATTGTTACAGGGATGTCAC
>DAINCT010000047.1:0-15114 GCA_036732245.1 Chloroflexota bacterium
CTGCATGCGTCTGTTTTCGGTGTGCGACTGCTCCTTCATGCATCCGTCTCTCCCTTTACGCCACTCCGGCACACGACCGATTCGTACGGTACAGTATGTCCCTCTCTGGCAGTGCGTGGAACAACCGACGGGTTAGAACTGGGAAGCAAGTCGATGGTCGCGCGGCGTCGGCCGCGGAGGAACCGGCCCACGGGGTTTTGAAAGACACATTTCAGTCGCGCGAAATCTCTGTTTCGTCAAATTTCCACGACAACATCACCGGAACCGACTCTCGTGTGGCTCCGGCCGCGCCATAGGTCGCCAGCGCGGGGCCGTTGTCTTCATCCGTGAGAACCCACATGCCGTAGCAATGCCGCTCGCGGGCGATGGCGACAAGTGCTTTCACCAGCGCGGTGCCGTACCCTTTGCCGCGAAAATGCTCGTCAACTGCCAGCTCGTACAGAAACATCTCGGTTCCCTTATCGGGATGGGTCATCTCGATACCGGTGACGAAGCCGGTGACAGTCTCGCCATCGTATGCCACCAGGATATGGTGATCTTCAGAGTCGAGGAAACGTGTGGCTGCGGCGGGTTGCAACGGATCGTCGAATAGTGGACCGACGCGCACGAGTTCATGCTCATCACCATGGCCCAGTCTCCTAATCTCCATGGCGAAACCTTGCTACCCTCCTTTGATGTATGACCGGCAAGCGCGTGTTCTGAGGTGACCAACCATGAGCAATTGCGGTTTCCGCCCCGACATCTCAGTCAAGGTATCACGGCAGCTTGCGAAGATCATTCTGGGGGCACGGTTCTGATGACGAGTAAGGATAGGGCTTTCGGGTTCTCTCTAGTCCGGCTTCTCTCCGACCATAGCGGCGACTTCTGTAAGGAACTCGGCGAGCGTCGGCAATTCCTCACGGGGAATGATGCGAAAGTCCGTCACGTTACCGTCGGCATCGTATTCGTGCCGATCGAATTGATCATCCTCCCGCCAGTGAGAGTTGTCGTACCGCAAAATAGCCCCACTCTCGGGGCGATATGCGTTATAGGCATAGTGGCGCCCGCGTACCTGGACCTCACCACGACGGCCCAGCTGCGTTTCGAGCACCTTCTTGACGTGCACGATCACGCCCTGCTCGCAGATGATGTCCCCACTCAGCATGATCTCGTGAGGTGGAGCATCGGGTGACGCTTCCTCTTCTGCGATCTCTTCCCAGAACAGGAGATCCTCGCGGACAAACGGATGCTGGAGCATCTGATTGTCATGAATGAGTTTATAGCCCTCCCAATTAGTCCACTTGTGGGAGTCGCTCACGATGTCCGTTTTGTAGATCGCGGAGATGCTTGTAGTCAATCATCCAGAAGCAAATATCGGGAGTCTCTTCACGGGTTCCGGTGCGCAGAGCCTCCGTCATGACTTCGCTCGAAACTTCGTAAAATCGTTCCCAATCACGCACGTTCCGCTCAAGATTGCGGACCGCTTCCGCTTTCGAGACGCGTCGAACTGAGGATGGCCTTCTCGCCAAAGCCATAATCGCTTCACCCTTTCCGACCCGTGAAACCAACCGGCGCACAACCAAATGGCTGAGAGGACAGCCCGACTGATCTCACTACGATCTTACGACGTGCTGATGAGATTCACATTAACGCTCTGTGAACAAAACGTCTGTACTTCAAAGGGAGCATTTTCCCCTCAGAGTCGGACGGTGGAGGGCCGGTATTTCCCGCGAAATATTCTTTAAAGAGTCGCCCGGCGCATGTATTCGCAGAAAATTAACTCTCGCCTGTTGAGACACATGCATCGACGACACGTTGACGAAGGAGGCGTATTCTATGAGTGTCGAACTCACCGCAATCTTCGCGAAAGCCGTCCAAGGAATCAGCCCTCCCTCATTCCACGACACCGTTGCCGTGTTTGGTCGCGCCGGGATGGACCAAGCAATCCACTGTCCACCATGAATGGCTCAATCTCGCCCGCCCGCCGAGACTGCCCCGAACGTGTGGTTGGCACTCGTGAAATCGATCTGACGGCATACATTGCGAGCCGTTTCGATGAAGGCCTGAGCCGCCGCCGTTTGGTAGCGGTCGCGATGCCACACGAGCATGATGAGTCGGGGCGAGAGTTGGTCGGCCATGTCAATAACAGTGATGTCGGGGTCACTCATGTCGATCGTGAGGCGAGGAACCAGGGCGATGCCGACGCCTGCCGCCACTAGCGCTTGAATCGTTCCATTGTCATCCGATCGGAAGACGATATTGGCCTCGAGGTTCTGCGTTCGCATCTGCGCTTCCGCCAGGCTCAAGCTGCGACATTCACGAAAGGAGATGAGAGGAAGGGCCGCAATCTCTTTGAGCCGAGGTCTGCGTTCGCGCTGCGCCAACGGCGAGCCGGCCGCCACGATGAGCACGTAGGGGTCACGCAGCAGCTCGATCCCTTCAAACGGTCCAGGTAGGAGCGGAGAAAGGCTGAAGGCGAGGTCGAGATCACCGGCTTCCACCTGAGGCAACAGAGAAACGTCCGATGCAGCCTCGCTGACTTGCACGTTGATCGACGGCCATGAGTGTGCGAGCTCGCGCATGAGGGCGGGAAGAATGCGCCGCCCAACACTCTGGTACATGCCGATGCGTAGCGTACCTCCCTGCCCTGCTGCTAGCGCGGCGAGATCGGCCTGGGCTGCCTGCATCCGGGCGACGATCACTGCAGCATGCCGCAGCAGCATCTCGCCCGCTTCGGTGAGCGAGATTGGCCGTGGACCACCAGGGCGGATAATCAGCCGCGCTCCAGTAATGCGCTCGAGCATGGCAATTTGCTGGCTGATCGCGGATTGGGTATAGCCGAGATGTTCC
Source organism: Chloroflexota bacterium (assembly GCA_036732245.1). Lineage (GTDB taxonomy): Bacteria > Chloroflexota > UBA5177 > UBA5177 > UBA5177 > JANWJD01. The sequence continues at coordinate 2,830 of DAINCT010000047.1, forward strand.
GCGGCACGCCGGAACGATCCTTTGTCGGCAACGGCCTGGAGAGCGGCGAGATGCCGCAATTCCATCCCCAGCCAATGATCAGGTTCGTTAATCATGTTTAACATTACTTGGATTTGTGCTAATGGTCAAGACGCGGCATTCTATAGGTATGGAAGGTTTCATTCTGCTTGCATTCTTCGTCCTGGTCGGGCCACTGGCGCTTCTCTTTGGCGCCGACTCACGGGTGGACGACACGCGTGGTTGGTGGCCGGGAACGCCTCGGATGGCGGCTGCTTCGAGGTCGCGCGAGCGGCAGGCGCCAGATGGAGTTACGCGTGCTGTCGTCAGTACGAAGCAAGCAGGCTACACGTCCGCTGCTCGTCGCCGTTTCTGGCTAGTGTCTCTCCTGCGACCGGAAGGACCTTGTGTCTCCTTCCATCCGGGTCGTGCAGAGGTTGGGGGTGAGGCGCATCTCTCTTGTGCCCACGACCATCCGCTCCTCACTCCGCATTCCGGGTCTCACTAGACCAGATCTGCTTGCCCGGCGTTCTCGCGGGCCCACGCTACGCGTATGTGCGTTCCTATCTCCGAGCCATCGGCGCCTTGCGATGGAGGTACTGCATGACGTGGTTACGGTCGAGCATGCCGACGAGACGGCCGTCATCCATGACCGGCAGTTGGTGATAACGGTTGTCGGCCATCAGCTGGATTGCCTGCCGAAGACTGTCGGTCGGTGCAACGGTCCGGAGCTTGGAGGCAGGTGTCATGATGACGTCAACCGAAGTAGTAGGCCAGTCCGCCTGCGCCAGGTGGCGCAGATCGGCGAGCGTGACCAGACCCAGCAGCGAACCATCGGCACCCTGCACGGGAACTGCGCGCCGGCTGGCGTCCAGAAAATGGTTCGAGACCAGCGATTGCACCGGTGAAGTGGGCGGCACCTCCGTTGTGACGTGATCCATGACATCGCCGACATCAACGTGTTGCAGCCCCTGGTCCATGATCGCCTGCTGATAGCTCGCGTCGGCGGCATTGGTGAGGAACCAGCCGATAAAGCTGAGCCAGATGCCACTTGCAAACTGGCCATACACCAACGCCTCGATCAATCCACCGGCGATGAAGAGATAGCCAAAGAATTTTCCGACCGTCGTGGCGATGCGGGTGGCCCGACCCATGTTCCCCGTAACGGCCCAGACAATGGAGTGCAGGACGCGTCCGCCATCGAGCGGATAGGCCGGGATGAGGTTGAAGATACCAAGAATGAGGTTGACCGATGCCAGGTAGCCCAGCACGGCGACGACCTCGGAGGATGTACCCCCGACAGCAGCATGCAGGAGATAGAAGACGCCGGCCAGAATTAAACTGACCAACGGACCGGCGATGGTGATCTGGAACTCGATGCGTGGAGTCTTTGGCTCCTGCGTGAGGCTGGAGACCCCGCCGAAGATGTGGAGGGTAATGGAGTTGACCGGCAGGCCAAGCGAGCGAGCTGTGAAGGAATGGCCTAGCTCATGGAGCAACACCGTGACGAAGAGCAGGACGGTCGAGATCGCCCCAACCAGGTACGCCGTGCCGGAACCCCAGGTGTGGAACGTGTTGTTGTAGTAAGCACCGAGGGACCAGGTGAAGAAGGCGAAGGCCAGTAACCAGCTCCAGTTGATGGAGATCTGGATACCGCCGATCGTGGCAATTTTGAATGACCTGCCCATGGTGCCTCACTGTCTTTCTTCACCATAGTGCCTTTTCGTCAGGTATTGATTCGAGCACGGAGAAACTCACGCCTTCTTCCGCCGCGCCGCCAGCAGTCTGGCTGCGACGGACTGTCCTTCCGCGTCGTCATCGCCCACGGACGAAGGGCCCACGCCTGGAGGCCGACGGCCGGCGGACGGTGCGATCCTTTGTGGCAGCCTTACACCCCTCGACTCGCCGGGTATTGAATGCGGGGCGGGGCCGTCACGCTGTGCGCGCCGTTCACGCAGGCCACTCATCAACGGGATGGGGGACTCAGGAGAGCTTGGTGCGCTGCGCAGGAAGGGCAGCGATGCCGCGAAGGTCGCCAGTTCCCGCCGGGTCACGATCAGGCGGCGCACACCCACGTCGATCGGCAGCAGGAGCAAGGCCAGGAGCAGGAGCCAGAGTGTGGGGTCATAGTCCGCGAGCACAGACTGCAGATTGTTGCGCCACGCGTCTTGCCAGCTCGAGATCACGCTGCCACCTCCTGCCGCGGCCAGCGTCCGCAGGAACGGCGTATTCATCCCCGTCGTGCGATATTCCGGTGAGTACGGCACATCCAGGCCGATCTGTCCGGCCTGTCCATGTCCCGCGCCGTGCGCTTCAACCGTCACGAAGTACGCGCCCTGCGCACCCTCCTGGAACGAGCCACCATATTGACCAGGGGCGGACGGCTCGAGTTGGATCGTGGTGCTGGTTAGACCCGGGGTGAGCACATGGGCCGTCACACTCGGACTGGCTCCCAGCGACGATGGCGTGCTCACGGTTATGTGTCCCTGTCCCTGACTGCTGGAGGCGGTTACGAAGAGGTGTGTCGCGCCTGCCGGTGGGAATACCCAGGACACAAGATTCGCCCAGAAGCGGTTTGCGTTCGGTGCTCGCAGCCAATCTTTCGTCCAGAGCCCCGCGGCATCACTCGTCCACGCCACCGATCGGCCCAGACCGAACTGCCAGGCTGCGAGCACCGGATCGAGCTTCGTACTGGCCAGCACGATCTCCGCGGCGGGCTTGGGTGTCGTGCCGACATAGCCATAGAGCGGTGCCACCTGCTTCACATCGCGCATCATCGGGTTTGCCGATAACTCCTGCGGAAAGAACTTCCCCTGCACGATCCCCAGGCGTGCGACAGTGCGCGTTTCTCGCAGGAAGATCTGTGGAATCTTGGAGGGATCATTGGCAACGTAATTGCGCCCGCCTCCCCAGCGTGCGATGTCCTGCATCGTCTGAAAGTCATTCCGTCCCAACCCATTGGTGCTGACGGTGGAAACCGTGATGCCGGCTGCATGAATCTGCTGCACGAGTTGTTGATAGGCGGGATCCTCCGCGTCTCCGTCGCCCAGCAGAATAATGTGCTTCACCTTGGCACTGGTGCGTCGCAGGGTGTCGTACGCGGACTGCAGCATGGGAACATAGCTTTCGGGGTCTCCCGGTACCATGCGATCGATGGCGCCGCCAATGGAGGCCTTGTCGGAAACGTGCTGCAGCGGCACCACCCAACCGGCGGAACTGCCAAAGGGCGCATCGCTCACCTCCACCAGATCCTGCGGCGTGAGCAGACTGATAACGTCCTTGCCGGCCTCCTTCGAGATGTTGATCTGCGTATCTTCTTCCAGGCTCTCGATGATCAGAGCGACGGCGGTCGTCGGGAGCTTCTGATGCTTGGGTAGATTCATGCTGACCGGCAGGACTTGCTCCAGCGGTGTCTGGCCGTACCCACCCATGCTGTAGGCGTTCTGGCCGCCGATTACCACCAGCCCATGGCCGAGATCGCGCACGTATGGAACCAGTTGGGCCATGAGTTGGGGTCCGAGCGAATCCGCCGCAGTATCGACGATCACTACCGCGGCGTACCGTTGCAGGTACGCCAGTTCGGGTGTCACCTTCCCCGGCGCCTGCAGATCGGCCTGGATCCCCGTGCTTTTCAGGCTGGCCAGCACGTTGGTCGCCTCGCCCGGCTGATCCGTGATCACTAATACCCGTGGGGCGCTCTGCACCGAAGTGAAGGCAGAGCCCTGATTGTTCTCGGGCTGCGTGTCCTGTGCCGGAGTGATCTCTACCTTATATGAATAGAAACCAGGGCGGAGTGGGCTCTGTTGAAAGGTGTACTGGTTGTTCCCGACATGTACCCGTTCCTGGACACTCCCCAGCAGAGTGCCATTCCGAGAAATCGTAACACCGCTCGTGGTCGCGACCGTCGAATGCACGGTCACGGTGAGCGCGAAGCTTTCCCGCGGGCGAAGTTGAGCCGGCACGGCGACATTGTCAACCCGGACCTCAGCGCCACCCGGTACCACCACGGGCACGACATCCACCCGCACCCCCTGCGAACGCAAGAGCCGGGCGGAGGCCAGGGCATCACCCACGTTCTGCTGGCCGTCGCTCAGCATCACCACACGGTGTTGGTAGCCGGCGGGCAGCAGGGCGTTCGCCAGGTCGAGTCCCCCACCGAGGTTGGTGTACTGCGCATCAACTGCCGACTGAAATCCGCTGAATCCCGACGGCGTCGCGACCGGTTGTTCGACCACCGCCTGCCGGCCGACGTCGACCACGCCAAGTGAGTCTCCGGCCGGCCGATGAGTCGCCGCGTTATTGATGAATGCCTGCACGGCGCTGCGCTGCCCTGCATCACTCGCCGAGAGATCCGCGACCATAATCACGGCTTGATGGCTCTGCGGAACGTGCAATCGCAGGCCGGCCAGGCTGAGGATGAGGGCCAGCAGAATGGTGACACGCAACGCCATCGCCAGCCGCATCCGGCGCAGGCTCAAATTCGAGTAGGCATGCCGCTGCGAAAACAGAGCAAGCGCCACGAACGGAATCACGAGCAACAGTGCGAGTGGCTGGCCGAAGGTGATCATAGCAACCGCGTCCCACGAAACGAGATCCACCACTCCCCGGCGAGTATGAGCAGCGCGACTACCTCGAACACCCAGATAACGCTGATCGGGATCGAGGTGGTTAATGTCCCGCCGGCCTGAATGTGACCGACGTGAAGTGTGGCCGGTCCGGCGGCGGGTGCGGGTCGGGTCGGGAAAAAGTTCACCGCGAAGGCTGCCTGCCGCCCTGCAACCGCCGCCGAGGGAGCACCCACCGCCTTGACCGTATACAGGCCCGGTTGCGACGAATCAGTAAAGGGTGGGAACGGCGGCTTGAGCTGTTTCACCGTGCCGTCCGGCAAAACCACGTCCACCCGGCGGGTGCCGGGGGGCGGAAAGAGCGTCACGGCTTGACCGGTGGTGACGGTCGTCTGACCCAGAGTCAGGCCGGGCGCCAGGTACTGCAGCAGGTTCTGCAGCATGACGGGAAAACTAACGCGCAGCGGCCAATCCGAGTGCTGCAGGTCGAAGCTCACCAGCGCGAAGCGTGCGTTACCTTGCTCCCCGGCTGCCAGGATCGTGTGGCCGTTGGAGGTCGCAAGCGGTTGCATCCAGCCGGGGAGAGTGACCGATCTGATCTGGGCGATATGCACATCGCTCAGATCGACGTATCGCACCAGTGCCGCCAGCGGTCCGGCTGACGAGGTTTGGAGCGTACCGGCCGGCACGTTACGGGCAAAGCGTATGGGACCAAACTGTCCAATGGGGGGAGCTATCAGGAGCGTCGAGCCCGCGGGAGCGGCCGGTGGCAGCACCCCATCGAAGATCGCGAGGTCGTACGCCCGTTCCATCCCGACCGAATAGCCGGATGGTGGCACGATAGACACTCGGATCGCGGGATCGTCGGCCAGCGCCGCCTCCAAAAAGAAATCTCCGCGCGACACAAGCAGGACACGGCGCGGTGGCTCGACCGGCACCGCGGCCCACGCCGACTTGTCGGTCCCGACGCTGTCCTTGAGGGTCAAATGCACCTGCAGGCGTTGAGCACCGGACGGGATGTCGGACCAGAATAAATTTTGCTCGCGTCGCCCACCGACCACCAGTGGACGCACATCCGCCAGTTGCCCATCGACGAATAACTCCAGGTCCGATCGTGCCGACTGGGAGCCGAAGTTACCCACTCGGGCCACCGCCTGAACCGCGGACGTTCCCTGTGAGGCGCTGAACCCGATGACACCGAGATCCCGCAGCCGGCCGCCGATTCGCTCGATATCGACCGGAAAATTCACATGCAACGGCAGGGTGGATATGCCGCTATCGCGGCTCGTCAGGACCACGACCCGCGTGCTCTGGCCGGCACGTGCCAGGGAAGCAGCCAGACTCAACGCCTCAAGAAAATTGGGTTGGTCGACCCCGACCCGCAGACCGTCGATCGCTCGTCTGATGGCTCCTTGATCGCCGCTCGCGGCCAGAGCGAGATGCGGTTGTGCGCCCATGCCGATCACACTCATCACGCTCGTGCCCCCGAGTTCCGAGGCCAGGACCCGGGCACGTGCCAGCGCGACGTCAAAGCGCGCTGGACTGACGTCGTGCGCTTGCATCCCATACGACTCGTCCACGATCACGATGAGGTCGCCGGCGATAACGTGCGAGCGCGAATAGGCCGGACGTGCCAGCGCCAGGACCAGCGCGGCCAGTGCCAGCAATTGCAACAACAAGAGCAGGTTGAACCGGAGGCGCTGCCAGGGAGCATTGGCTTGCACGTCCTCCAGTACCTGCCGCCAGAGGAACGTACTCGGAACCATGTGCTCCTGCCGGCGCAGCTTGAGCACGTACATGAGGATAATCGGTACCGCGAGCACGGAGAGGAGGAGGGCGAGAGGCGCGAGGAGCATCGAGACTACCTCATCCCAGGACGCCCACCGCTTGGAGATCGGTGATGACCGTTCCCATCAGATCGACGTCGCTCGAGAGCCGGACAAACGCCATTCCCTCGCGCCGGCAGAACTCGGTGATGGCAATCGTGTGACGCTCCAGGGCTTCACGGTACATACGGAGTAGGTGAGGCGAGAGTGTTACTTCGGTCGACGTTCCTTTTTCGGCATCGACCAGCTTCCAGTCGCCGCGCAGCGATGGCGCGACTTCCTCCGGAGAGAGAATTTGGATGACCGTGACCTCCTGACCGGCGGCCCGCAGTGAGCGCAGACCGGACCGCCAATCGGAGTCGGTCATGAAGTCGGAGAACACAATGGCAATCCCGGCACCACGCCGGTACTGTCCGTAGGTTTGGAGCGAGGCAAAGTCCGTGGCTGGCGCCGGTGTATCCACCAGTCTGGCGAGCGTCTGCCAGACCACCGGTATGGCGCCCCCGCCGCTCTGACCGGAGAGAAAATTGTCGATTCTATCGCCCCATCCCGCCACCGCGACCGTGTCGTAGTTCTTGAGCGCGATGTACGAAAGCACTGCGGCCAGCCGTCCCGCGGTCAGGGCCTTCGTCGGGTCTCCAAAATTCATGGACGCGGAGTGATCCAGGAAGATCGTCACGACCGCCAGTTCTTCAGCGCGATAGAGCCGCAGGAAGAGGCGATCGAGACGGGCATACGCTTTCCAATCGACGCGTCGGAAGTCATCACCCGTGACGTAGTTCCGAAAGTCGGCAAACTCGACCGACGCGCCGTGGCGGGGAGAGCTGCGAGGACCGGCGGAAGGACCTCGTAGCGCCTGACGATTGAGGATCGAGAGACGCTCGATGCGCTGCAAGAAGGCGCTGTCGAAGCCGAATGTGGCGTCGGTCATCGGACGGGTATAGCCTCGAGGACCGCGTCAATAATGCTCTCCGACTTCAGTCCTTCCGCCTGCCCGTCGAAGTTGAGCAGGATACGGTGTCGCAAGGCCGGCTTCGCGAGCGCCTGGATATCCGCGATGGCTACGTTGAAGCGTCCTTCCAGCAGCGCGCGAACCTGGGCACAGGTCACCAGCGCCTGCAAGCCGCGTGGGCTGGCGCCGGCCCGCACATAACGCTGGACGGTCTCGATCTCCGACCATTGCGGGTGGGTGGCCTCGAGCAGCGAAACGGCGTAGCGGGCGATCGGCGTGGCAATGGGAACTGCTCGCGCGGTCTCAATCATCGCGCCCAGTCTCCGCCCGTCGAGCACCGGGGACGGAGTGACCGCCGGCACAAGCGTCGTCTGGACAATGCTCATCAACACATCACCCCGCGGAAAGGGAACCAGGATCTTCAGCAAAAAGCGGTCGAGTTGGGCTTCCGGCAGCGGGTAGGTGCCCTCCATCTCGAGTGGGTTCTGGGTTGCCAGCACAAAGAACGGCAGCGGGAGTCGATGCGTATCGTTTCCCACCGTCACCGTGTGCTCCTGCATGGCCTCCAGCAGGGCGCTCTGCGTCTTGGGGGTGGCGCGATTGACTTCATCCGCCAGGACGAGGTGAGCAAACACCGGTCCCGCCTGGAACGCGAACGAACGGCCGCCGTGTTCGTCCTCGCGCAAGATCGTGGTCCCCGTGATATCGGCCGGCATGAGATCCGGCGTGAACTGCACGCGTGAGAACGATAGATCGAGGGCGGCGGCCAGCGTGCGCACCAGGAGCGTCTTGCCCAGTCCCGGTACGCCCTCCAGCAGGACGTGCCCGCCCGCCAACAGCGCTATGACCGTCTCTCGTACCACCTCCGACTGTCCGATGATGACGCTCTGGACCGCTGCTTCGAGTTGTTGCGCTCCACTCACGAACTCTTGCAGCGCCTGCTCGTCGGGTGGGTGGCCGCTACCCATCGTTTCCTGAGAGTCGATAGTTTCTGCATCAATCATTGACGGCAATTACCTTCCATGCTTGTCAGCGTGAGAGCGTGTTGAAATATCGTTTCACGTCGCCTTGCAACGATGGCGGCAGGGCGGCTCGATCGAGCGCCTGGTGGGCGTTCTGCGCATACCGCTGGACAACCTGCTGGTACGGCACGATGCTTCCCGCTAGGGGCGCACCCTGCGGCCCGGTCCTGACGATCTCAGCCCCTTTTCCCTGTTTGCCGGGCACAAAGACGGTCACACTGCGGCCCGCTCGTGTGAGCCCCGATCGGCCGCTTCCGCCCGTGCCGTGGGCGCCGCTCGTTCCTTTTCCCAAGGCGGCGGCGGTTCCCTGACCGGCTCCGCGCCCCTGTCCGCGGCCGGTGCCGCGTCCCCCTCTCGTCCCCCGCTGGCCGGTGCCACGGCCCTTTCCTTGTCCCTGCCCCGGTCTCGTGCCTTGACCCTGACCCGTTCCCTTTCCTTTGCCCGTGCCGCGTCCCAGGGCTTGCCCGTTCTTGCCGCTGGTTCCTTGTCCGCTCGCCGCGGCCTTCCCCAGGCCCTTGCCGGCAGCAGGACTTAATGAAGGCGGAGCGGCGCCGGTGCCGGCGATCTGGTTCTTGAGCGCCCCGAGCTGCGTCCCCGCCGCGTTGGCTCGAGAGAGTGCCGCTTGAGCCGATGCGCTTTGTGACAGCGACTGCGCGGCCTGTTGCAGCGAGGTCGCGGCCGATTGCGGGGCGTTGTTGGCCAGTGACGAGGCAGCCTGGCGCAGGGCCGACCGCAACGCATTATTGGAGGTGGCATTGGCCGCCCGGGCCAGGGCGCGGGCCAGCGCCGCCCGCTGTGCCGGCGTGAGATGCTGCAGCGACTGGGCGAGATGGTTCAACGAATTCGCCGTCGCGGCGGCGGAGCGGCTGGATGCCGCGCTGGAGGTGCGAGACTGAGACTTCCCGAGATACCGGGAAAGCGAGCTGTTCAACTGAGCGACCGCCCGACCATTCACTGGATGCAGCCCAAGGGCGAGTTGGTGGACCTGCTGTTGCGTCGCCGAGATGGCCCGCAAGGCGGCACGGGGTGTCGCGGTTTGCAAGAGCTGGTGTCGTAGCTGCGAGAGGACCCGATCCAGCCGCCGTACGGCCGGGCTCTGGAGCTGCGCCGGCGTGAGACCTGCATGCAGCTGCGAGGTTAGTTGCTTCACCCGATTCGCCGCGGCGTGTCGCACCCGTGCAGAGGTGGCTGGTGCGGCTACCGCCGTCTGGTGATGTCCGTTTTCGAGGCCCAGGACCAGCGCGGCCGCGAAGGCGATGGCAGCCACCACCGCGGGCACCCCGTCCCGCGGGTGGAACCACCGGCCGCGACTGTATGAAAGCTTGAGGCCGTCGATGCGGTGCGCTACATCCCGGCTTTGCAGAAACGCGACCGGCGTCTCCGCGCCGCTCAGTTCGAGCGCCGTGGTTAACCGGTCGTCCAGGTGAAAGTACAGATCGGCGGCCCGTGCCGCCTCCAGCGTGCGGGGCCACCGCGCGGCACCGAACGCGGCCCCGGCCAGCAGACCCAGCACGGCAGCAGCCACTGCCGCCGGCACAGCAAATCCAAAGGAGTGGACGTGGCCGGCAAGCAGAACGGCGATCCCGGTCACCGCGCCCACCGTGAAGCCCAGCAGCGCACCGCGCGCCACCCGCCCGAATCCGATCGCATTGGCCACCGGAGACAGCGTGTGCTCGATGTCGAGCCGCTGGTGCTTGGGCGCCCGCGGATCCGTGAGAGAGGAGGAGATATTCATCTTTTACCTTCCGACGCCGGCAGCGTGCTCGCCGGTAGATGGAGGGAGCCACGTGCCCTGAACTGCGCCGTGGGGCGCACGAGTCGTATCGTCGCGAAAACCAGCACCACGGAGATCAGTGCGGCCAGGATGATATATGCGCCCCACAACGGAAGTTGCCCGGGTGAACCGAAGGCGTGATGGATGGTGCCCAATCCCCCCAGGAGTGGTCCACCTGACTCCGCCGGTAGTGCCGAGAAAAGAGCCACCAGTGGATCGAATTGGGCCAGCGGCGTTAACGGCGACGGCTGATTGAGTGTTTGAAATGGAAGCCCGCTCAGCGTCAGGACACCAACCTGTCCGGGCGCCTGAAGGTAGAGCACCACGAACGAGAGCCCGAATGTCAACACCAGCGCGATGAGCATACTTCCCATATACGACACGGTGAGCCGCGCGGTCAGTGCCGATACCGTGAGGCTGGTGGCACCGAGCAGTAGCACAGTCGCCAAAAAAACCGCGAACGGCGCGAACAAGTCAAGCGGCCCGATCCCACCAAACAGGAAGACCAGGCAGAAGACCGGGAGCGATGCTCCGATGAGAACCAGGTTGAAAGCAATCCCCGCGAGCAGCTTTCCCCAGACGATATCTCTCGTCTGTACGCGCGATGCCACCAGCAGATCCCAGGTTCGGTGCTGCCGTTCCCCGCTAATCGTGCCGGCCACGGTTGCCGGCGTCACGAAGGCGATCATGCAAAGCTGGAAGATAGAGAGAGTCTGAAGGAGTCTGACGCCGGCCAGAGACGGAGCCGATGCGCCTGAACTCCCGTCGGTCGGACTGTACTTCTGCAGCAGGAAAGTAACGGCGATGACGCCGAGAATCGCGACATAGAGCGTGGCGACACCGGCCCAGCGCCAGCCCCGCATGCGCAACCGCAGATCCTTGGTCATGACGGCGGTCGGAAACAGCGTCGACATGGCCATTATTCCAGCCCTCCGGGGTTGATTACCCGCAGAAACACATCCTCCAGGGTCGGACGCTCGACCGCGAACTCCGTGACCTGCACCCCGCTTCTCGCCAAATGGCCGAGGATCCCTGCTAGCTCCTGCTGCGTACCCTCAAATCGAGCACTCAGCGTGGATGCCCCGGTGGCCGTCAGCTCGCGGCAGGTTGGGTGTGTCTCCAGAATCTGCTGCGCCGTGGCGGCATCATCCGGACGGAGCAGGTGGATACGCACCAGGGAATCTGGGGATACCGCGTGCATGATCTCACCGACCGATCCTTCCGCGATCAACTCGCCGGCGCGCATGATGCCAAGGTGCGAGCAGATCTCGCCCAATTCGGAGAGCAAGTGAGAGCTAATCAGAATCGTCTTGCCTAGTCGGGCCAACTCCCGCAAAATGTCACGCAGATCGAGGCGTGAAGTCGGATCCATTCCGGAAGCCGGCTCATCCAGCAGCAGAATGCTCGGGTCATGGACCAAACAACGAGCCAGCCCCAGCTTCTGTCGCATGCCGCGCGAGAGGGACTTCACCTGACTGTCTCGTAGGTCCGTCAGGCCAATCAGTTCGAGGAGTTCGTCGGTCATCGACCGTCGTCGTCGGCCCGGAACGCCGTAGATCGCTCCATAGAAGTCCAGATATTCACCAACTGTCAGACCCTCGTAGAGCCCCGAGAAGTCCGGGAGATAACCGATATTGCTGCGCGCGGCCGCTGGATTCGCTCGGATGTCGACCCCATCAACCAGAAGGGATCCCGTGTCCGGCTGCTGCAGCGTTGCCAGCACACGCATGGTTGTGCTTTTCCCCGCGCCGCTTGGTCCCACCAGGCCATAAATGCTGCCGGGTGGAACATGCAGCGAGAGGTGGTGTACCGCAGCGGTGCGACCGTACCAGACGCTCAGGTCCTCAACCGCTATGGCAAAGGCTCCCAGTACATCCGATCGTGTCCGACCGGCGGTCTCCTCCACGGGCGCGGTCATGTTCTCGCTCCCGTGCCTGAGATCTGGATGTCGTGATACGGATCGGAGATTCTAAGGTCTCCTCCCCCGCTAGTTGCCTGAAGTCGCACCATGATCTGGCCCCGGGGAGAGACGAAGCGGTTCGGGTTCGGAAGTTGGGCAGCGCCGGCGGAGAGATCGACCGGGACCCAGCGCAGAGTACTCCAATCGTACACTCGACCGGTGTTCGCGCCCTCGTCCCCACCACTGACG
>DAINCT010000048.1:0-1535 GCA_036732245.1 Chloroflexota bacterium
CTAAAACGCCATGGTGTGACAGACGTCATATTGACTGTCCAGTACATGGCCAGTTACATCCAGAACCAGATAGGGAACGGCAGCGATCTCGGAATGAACGTGACCTACAGCATCGAGGAGCACCCCCTCGGTACAGCCGGCAGCGTTCGACAAGCTGCCGAATCGCTCGACGACACCTTCTTGGTCATCAGCGGTGATGCCCTCACCGACTTCAATCTCAATGCGATCGTGGAGTTCCACAAAGAGCGCAAAGCCATGGCAACTCTGACCCTGTATCGGGTGCCTGATCCTCTGGAGTACGGCGTGGTCGTCACGGCCGAGGACGGCAGCATCCGGCAGTTCCAGGAAAAACCGAGCTGGAGCGAGGTCGTGAGCGACACGATCAACACTGGTATCTACGTGCTCGAACCATCGATCTTCGAGTACTACGAACGCGATCAGGTGTTCGACTTCAGCAAGGATCTGTTTCCTCTTCTGCTGAACGACGATAAGCCGCTGTTCGGGTACGTGGCGGAAGGGTATTGGACCGATGTGGGCAGCATCGAAGAGTACGTCCGTGCGACTCGGGACGTTCTGACCGAAAAGGTTCAGATCGATTGGAGTGCTGAGAAGCTTGACGGGGTGTGGCGAGAACCTGGAGCCGAGGTCGAGAGCGGAGTGCAGCTTCACGGCCCGATCTACCTTGGCCGCGACGTGAAGCTCGTCAGTGGTGCGGTGGTGCACGGTCCGTCGGTGATCGCCGACAACACGGTGATCGAGCGTCGTGCCCACATCGATCGCAGCATCATCTGGCGGAATACGCATGTGGGTCAGCACAGCGAGGTGCGCGGTGCGTTGATCGGCGCGGAGTGTAACGTTCAGTCCAATGCGGTGGTCTTCGAGAATGCGGTGGTAAGCGACCACACTGTCCTCGGACGGGGATCCATTATTCAGCCCAATGTGAAGATCTGGCCGAATAAAGAAGTCGAAGCCGGCGCCGTCGTAGCGACCAGTATTATCTGGGGATCATCTGGCCGGCGAGTACTGTTCGGACGCTACGGCGTGAGCGGCCTGATCAACGTCGACTTCACCCCGGAGATGGTGACTCGACTGGGCTCAGCCTACGCTTCGACTCTGCCGCTGGGTGCCAATGTCACCGTCAATCGGGATCTGTCCATTCCGTCGCGCATGTTAAAACGGGCTCTGGCATCCGGTCTGCCCTCCGCCGGGGCGAACGTGGTGGACTTGTCAGCCGTGCCGATTCCTGTCGCGCGCTTTTACACCTCAACCTCGGACGCCACCGGAGGGGTGCACGTGCGAGTCTCCTCCTACGATCCCGCTGTGATCCATATCCACTTCTTCAATCGGAATGGAATGGACCTGGACAAGGGAACGCAGCGCAAGGTGGAGACGTCATATTTTCGCGAGGACGTGCGGCGCGCTCATCTCGGCGACATCGGGAACACATCGTACGCACCCGACGTGGAGGAGCGTTATACCGCCGCCTTTATGAAGGCAGTCAACGCGGAGTTGATGAGGCGGCACTGCTACCGGCT
>DAINCT010000048.1:1545-11009 GCA_036732245.1 Chloroflexota bacterium
CTCGCGATCGACTATTCGCTTGGTTCGACCAGCGAAATCATGCCGCAAATTCTGCAATCGCTGGGGTGCGACGTTATCGGCCTGAACGCTAACCAGGGGCTGACCCGCCAGCAACGTTCCGCGCCGCAGTACGAAACGGCGATCGAGCAACTGGCTAGAATCGTCGCCGCAGTCCGGTTCGACCTGGGGGTGATGTTCGACGTTGCCGGCGAACGCATGAATCTCGTGGACAGCTACGGTAAGCGCGTTCCGCAAATGCAGATTCTGGCGGCCCTGGCGTCTCTGGTCTTCCAGCAGGTGGAAGGAGCCGCGGTGGCCGTGCCGGTCGACGCCCCCGCCGTGTTCGAGACCCTGGCGACGGCAACCGGGGGAAAGGTGATCCGAACTCGGCTGGATGGCGAGTCGATCATGGCAGCGGCCGGCCAGCGAGGTGTGCACCTGGCAGGCGACGGGCGAGGGCGCACTATTTTCCCCTCGCTTCATCCGGCCTTCGATGCCATGTTCAGTCTTGCCAAGTTGCTGGAGTTGCTTTCACTGTCGGGTGCGCGCCTACCGGACGTGGTGGACAGTCTCCCTGCCTGGCACATGCGCGAATCCGATGTGCCGTGTCCCTGGGCCAAAAAGGGCGCGGTGATGCGTATGGTAAGCGAACAGTATCGTGAACGCCGGATGCGCACTGTGGACGGGATCAAGATCCAGTTGGAAGATGAATGGGTGCTCATTTTGCCCGATCCGGACGAACCACAGTTTCATCTGGTGGCTGAAGGACGGAGCGACGACGAAGCGCAGGCGTTGGTCGAAAAGTACGGCAGCATCGTTACGGGCCTTCAACGGTGATCCTCGTAGCGTCGGATCAGTAGTGGAAAGACGCGGCTCGATCGAAAGTGCCACGTTGCGGCATCCGTCCGCGACCGGCTCCGTGGGGATCGTCAGCACGCATTCCCGCAAACTTCCGGGCCCGTTGCATCTCGACGGCGGGGCCGTACTGGAACCTGTCACGATCGCGTACGAGACGTATGGGAATCTCAACCCTGCACGGGATAACGCGATTCTGGTCTGCCATGCCCTGAGCGGTGATGCGCATGCCGCCGGATGGAGCGACGTGGAGGACTCTCCGAGCGCGGTTGACGGGATCGGGGCCGACGAGCGTGGCATCAAGGCTCGCGGCGGTCTCGGCTGGTGGGATAACCTCATCGGCCCAGGCAAGGCGTTTGACACGAATCGCTACTTCGTCGTGAGCACCAACCTGCTCGGGAGTTGCCGGGGGTCGACCGGTCCCGTGAGCCTCAACCCCACGACGGGAAGACCGTACGGAACCGACTTTCCTGTGATCACCGTCGGCGACATGGTTCGGGCTGAGCATGCTTTGCTAAGTGAGTTGGGGATCGACCGTCTCCTTGCCGTGGCCGGCGGCTCGCTGGGTGGCATGCAGGCCCTCGAGTGGAGCATTGCCTTTCCGCAAGACGTGTGCTGTGTCGTCATGACGGCGAGTACCGCTCGTCTCAGCGCACAGGGTGTGGCCTGGAATGCCATCGCGCGGAATGCAATCATGACGGATCCCGACTGGCAAGGCGGACAGTACTACGGCACCGGCCGGAATCCGACCGGGGGCGTGGGAATCGCCCGCATGGTGGGCCATGTTACCTATCTCTCAGCAATGTCGATGAACGAGAAATTCGGTCGTCGCTTGCAAAGTGGAAACTCCCTGTCATTTACCCTCTCCGAGCCGGACTTTGCGGTCGAGAGTTACCTGCGACATCAAGCTGCAACGTTCGCAGAGCGGTTCGATGCGAACAGTTACCTCTACCTATCGCGTGCTCTCACCTATTTCGATGCGGCTCGCACGTACGGGGATGGGTCGCTGGCGTCTGCTTTGGACCGCACCGCGGCGAGCTTTCTTTTGCTCTCGTTCTCGTCCGACTGGCTATACCCTTCACGCGACTCGTACGAAATTCAGGAGTCGCTGGAAGCGGCTGGAAAAGAAGTCCAACACCATGTCATTGACACGAATTACGGTCACGATTCCTTCCTATTGGAAGACGTACATCAGACTCGCCTCATTTCGAGCTTCCTCGACCAGACCTACCGCCGCCTACCCACATGATCCGTCCGAGCGGCGAACCGAGCGCGCGCCACAGAACGAGACGGGGACAAAACGACGCTCAGACTCTGGAGATCAACTATGAACGATGAAGTCAGAAAGTACGGTTCCGACGACCGCCAGGAAGCACGCCGATCCTTCGGATTCGACACGCGGGCCGTCCATGCCGGCCAGCGACCCGATCCGTACACCGGCGCTAGGGCGGTTCCGATCTTCCAGACCACCAGCTACGTGTTCGAGGACACGGACTCCGCGGCGGCCTACTTCAACCTACAGGAGTACGGGAACACGTACTCGCGCATCATGAACCCCACCGTTGCCACGTTTGAAGAGCGGGTCGCGAGTCTTGAGGGCGGAGCAGGCGCCGTCGCATTTGCCAGCGGACTCGCGGCACAGGCCGCGGCCTTCTTTACGTTATTGCGCCCAGGAGATCACGTCGTCTCTTCCAGCGCCCTGTACGGCGGCTCCATAACGCAACTGAAGCATCTGTTCGGCAAGCTGTCGGTGGAACTCACCTTCGTCGATCCGGACTCTCCTCAGGCGTGGAAAGCCGCGCTTCGACCGAATACGAAGGCCTTATTCGCCGAAACGATCGGCAATCCCGGGGGCAATGTCCTCGATCTGCAAACGGTGGCCGACATCGCACACAACCACGATACGCCGTTGATCGTGGACAGTACGTTCGCCACGCCGTATCTGTGTCGTCCGATCGAATGGGGAGTTGACATCGTCATCCATTCGGCGACGAAATTCCTGGGCGGACACGGCACGAGCATCGGCGGAGTTGTAGTCGATGCCGGCACGTTTGACTGGTCGAACGGGCGGTTCCCGGGAGTCGCCGATCCATCGCCCGCCTATCATGGCCTGGCGTTTCATGAAACCTTCGGCATGTACGGCTACTTGACCAAGCTGCGGGCCGAATCTTTGCGGGACCTGGGCGCCGCGATGAGCCCGTTCAACGCGTTTTTGTTTCTCCTTGGCCTCGAGACGTTGCCCCTGCGGATGGAGCGTCACACCGACAACGCGCTGGGCGTAGCGACGTTTCTACAGTCACATCCCGCCGTCGAGCGCGTTCGGTATGCCGGCCTGGAGGATAGTCCGTATCATGCGCTGGCGAGTCGTTACCTCCCGCATGGCGCCGGGGCGGTCTTCTCGTTTGATTTGCTGGGAGGTCGGGATGCCGGTAGACGACTCATCGAGGATCTGTCGCTCTGGAGCCACCTAGCGAACGTTGGGGACGCCAAGAGCCTGGTGATTCATCCAGCCAGCACCACGCACCGACAGCTCTCGGATGAAGAACTCCTGGCAGCAGGCATTACGCCCGGCACGATACGACTGTCAGTGGGCATAGAGACGCTCGACGATCTGTTATGGGATCTCGAGCGGGGACTTAAAGCAGCGGGATCTCAAGGCGTCGGCGCACGCGCGACGTCCGCGGCGGTTCCATCACCGGAGCTCGATCCGGAGGTGGTCGCGTGACACACGCTGCGGAGGACACGGAGTCGGCTAACTATCAAGATGAGGCGACTATTCGCTCAATTCTTCACACCGCGCGTACGATCGCCGTGGTCGGCCTGTCGTCAAATGTCCTTCGGCCGAGCAATTTCGTCGGATTCTACTTGCAACGTCACGGTTACCGCATCGTGCCGGTCAATCCTCGTGAGAACGAAATCCTGGGAGAAACCTGCTATCCATCGCTCACGGGGATCCCATTTCCCGTGGATGTGGTCGACGTCTTTCGGGCTCCGGCGGCCGTTCCCGACATAGCTCGTGAGGCGGTCCAGGTCGGAGCGAAAGCGCTCTGGCTGCAGTTCGGGGTGATAAGCCCCGAGGGCGCTGAAATCGCGCGAAATGCAGGTCTCGACGTGGTGATGGATCGGTGCATGAAGATCGAACACGCCCGACACATGGGTCGGATGCACTGGCTCGGCTTCAATACCGGCACCCTGTCCGCGAAACGAGAGACGCTGTGAATGGTTGTCTGACCGGGTTCAGACGGCGCTTGCCAGGTATTTGACGCGATCGAGCCCCACGAATCGTGCGCGCGCGTCCAGCCCGAAGGCCTCTCCCATGCTTTGGACGACGGCATCCATGACGCGCCGCATGGACACGCGGCGCTTGAGCTCTCGTTGCAGGGACGTCACGCCCCCATCGCTGATGCCGCACGGCACGATGTGGCTGAAGAACGAAAGATCGGTATTGACGTTCAGCGCGAAGCCATGCGACGTAATCCCGTAGGCATCGATCTTGACGCCGATCGCACAGAGCTTGTCGTTACCGACCCAAACACCGGAGAATCCATCTCTGCGCTGCGCCGGCACTCCCAATCGCAGCCCTGACGCCAAAAGCGCTCGTTCCATGTCTCGAATGTAGGAAATGTAGTCGATACGCGCTCTGGTTCGCTGCAAAATCGGGTATCCGACCAACTGCCCCGGGCCGTGATACGTGACGTCGCCCCCGCGATCCACCTCGTACAGCGGAATCCCGCGACGCTTCAGCTCGTCATGTGTCAGAAGCACGTGTCCCGGCTTGCTGCGGCGCCCCAGCGTGTAGGTGTGGGGGTGCTCCAGGAGGAGCAACGTGTCGGGAATGGCGTCGCGGCGTCGGGCGTCAGTCAGGCGGCGCTGTAGATCCCAGGCCTCCTGGTAATCGACCGTGCCCAGGCGGGCGATCAGAAGCGTGCGGCTCACCCGTACTTGTAGGACACGCCGAAACCGCCGCGCGGCATCACGCACGCGATGTTCTCGTACGGGCAAATCATGCGGCAGGCGCCACACTCGATACAGTTCTCGTACGAGACCACGGTTTTTTGGTTTTCCTCATCCCAGTGATACACGCCGGCCGGACAGACGATCGTACACGGCTTATCCGGGCACCGGGCACAGACATCCTGAGACACGATATTGATATGAGACTGATCGTCCCAATTGAACTTGAGCAAAAACAGCTTGTCTTCGAGTTTCACTCACCACTCCTTCGCGCTCGCAGGGCATCCGACTGTTCGTGCGCGTGGTACGAGCTCCGGACCAGCGGACCGGATTCGACATGGCTGAAGCCAACCGCGAACCCTTCCTCTCGCAGTGACGCAAATTCATCCGGATGATAGTAGCGATCGATGGCGACATGCTTGGCGGTCGGACGCAGGTACTGACCGATCGTCAGGATATCCACCTGCGCGCCTCTCAAGTCACGCATGGTCGAGACGATCTCGTCTCTCGTCTCTCCCAAACCCACCATCAATCCTGACTTCGTCAGTCCTTCCCCGAACATTTCCTTGGCTTTCCGTAGCAGTTCCAGCGAGACGGCGTAGCGCGATCGCCCGGTGCGCACCCGACGAAATACCCGTTCCACGGTCTCGATATTGTGATTAAAGATTTCGGGCCGTGCCTCCATGACGGTTGCCAACTGACTTTCATCACCCTGAAAATCCGGCGTCAAGACTTCGACCGCGCAGTCTGGGTTGAGTTCATGGATCTTACGGATGGTGGCCGCGAAAAGCGACGCGCCGCCGTCTTCGAGGTCGTCACGATCGACCGACGTCACCACCGCGTGTCGCAGACCCATCCGCTGTACGGCTTCCGCCACCCGCCGAGGCTCGCCCAGATCCAGCGTGTGCGGCTTGCCGGAGGTGACCGCGCAATATCGGCAGGCACGCGTGCAGACGTCGCCTAGGATCATGAAAGTAGCCGTCCCGTGTCCCCAGCACTCTCCAATATTCGGACACCGAGCTTCTTCGCATACCGTGTGCAACTCCATGTCCCGCATCATGTTCTTGAGTTCGATGTAACGTGGACCCGCCGGCAGTCGAACCTTTAGCCAATCCGGACGTCTGGGTCCATCATTGTGTAGCTTTATTTCAGTTACCACTTGCATCCCTTCTTCAGTCACACTGCCTTCAAACTATTATGGTGCACGACTGTTTCGGCACCCCGCAGGAATACAGGCCGTGGCGTGCCACCCAACAACAATGCCAGGCGTGGCAGGCCGGCAGCATGGGTGTCACCGGAGCCTCAGTACAGCGGGTATTCGGGCGTCCACTTCTCCAGTTTGTCCTTGACCGCGTCGAGAAAGCCCGCCGCATAGCCGCCGTCGAGTACGCGATGGTCGAATGAAAACGACAAGTTCATCATGCTGCGCACGGCTATCAGATCTTCCCCATCCTGCTCGATAACGACCGGTCGCTTGACGATGGCGGCTGCCGCCAGCATTCCGCATTGCGGTGGATTAATGATCGACAGCGACCAGATGGATCCGAGCGCGCCGGTGTTATTCACCGTGAACGTGCCGCCCTGCATATCTTCGATGCGAAGTTGCTTATTGCGCGCTCGCAACGCCAGATCGTTGATCGCCCTGGAGAGTCCGGTCAGACTCTTCTCGTCTGCCCGGTGAATCACCGGTGTGGTCAGGCCATCGGGAGCATCAACCGCCACATTGATGTTGATATCTCCTTTGCGCAGGATGTGATCGCCACGCCACTCCGAATTGACTTCGGGATACTGCTTGAGCGACTCAACGGTGGCCTTGATAACAAAGGCCACGTACGACAGGGAAATATTTTCGCGCCGTCGGAACTCATCCTTCTTACTTTCTCGATATCTCACCACGTTCGTCATATCTACTTCCACGATGGTCGTCGCATGTGGGATGGTGGCTTTGCTTAAAACCATGCGGTCCGCGATTATCTTGCGGATTGGTGAGATCGGCACGAGTTGGTCATTGGTGCCCTGCGCCACGGGAGCGAGCGTAGGCACTGATCGTGGCACGTCTTGGGTGCTCGCGGCGCCGTACGGTTTCTCAACCTGGCTTCCAACGGCCTCCGCCGGTGCGGGTGCTTCGATCAGCGACATGATGTCATGCTTGCTGACCCGCCCGCCGATCCCCGTCCCTTGCACCATTGAGAGATCGATTCCATACTGGTCCGCAAGCCTACGGACCAGGGGCGACGATCGTACCCGTTCCGTCCTACCGCCCGGTTCGATCTTTACGGCACGCGACGGGGCGCCGGCCGGACTCCGAGTTGATGCGTGTCCATTCCCGCCCGATTCGAGAGGCGGAGCATTCTGGGAGCCGGCTCCAGCAAAGGCACCCGCAGTTGCCGGCACTTGCTCTCTCTCCTCGGACGCCGGCGCCGAGACAACCGCGCCATCACCGATAACGGCAATCTCTTGCCCGACGGCCACGGTGGCGCCTTCCGGCTGCGTGATGCGCTGGAGCACTCCCGCCACTGGCGATGGGATTTCGGCATTGACCTTGTCGGTGATGACCTCAACGATAGGCTCATCTCGTTGGACCGGATCGCCCTCGTTTTTGAGCCACTTTCCGATGACGCCCTCCGCCACGGACTCGCCAAGCTGGGGCATCACGATGGTCGTCGACATGACGTCTTCTCCTCAGAGCCGGTTAGTACGCCGCTAATTGTCGCGCAGCAGCCACGATCTTGTCCGCATTGGGCAGGAAAGCCTCTTCCAGCGGCGGGCTGAACGGAACTGGCGTATCCGGAGCGGTCACTCGCATGATTGGCCCATCCAACAAGTCGAAGGCGTGCTCCGCCAGGATGGCCGCCACTTCGGCCCCAACGCCCAGCGTTCGCGTGTCCTCATGCACGATGAGAGCTTTGCTCGTCTTTTCAATCGATTTCAGGATGGTCTCGCGATCGAGCGGAAGCAGCGTTCGCAAGTCGATGATTTCCACCGAGACCCCCTCACTTTGCAACTGCTTCGAGGCTGCTTGCGACTGCTCGACCATCCAACCATAGGTATAGATGGTCAGGTCACTGCCCTCCTGTACGATAGCCGCCTTGCCGATCGGGACGGTGAAGTCGCCCTCGGGAAGCTCGCCCTTCAGGCGCCGGTAAAGATACTTATGTTCGAAGTAGAGCACGGGGTCGTCGTCACGAACTGCTGCCTTTATCAACCCGTACGCGTCGATCGGGTTGGACGGCTGAACGACTTTGAGCCCCGGCGTATGCACGAACCACGCTTCGGGATTCTGGGAGTGAAACGGCCCGCCGTGCACGCCGCCTCCCGATGGGCCACGGATCACCATGGGAACAGCCAGACGGTGCCGGTAGTGCATTTTTGCGGCCATATTGACGATCTGATCGAAGCCACAGGCAATGAAGTCCATGAACTGCATTTCCGCGATGGGTCGCTGACCCAACAGGGCCGATCCGACCGCGGCTCCAATGATCGCCGACTCGGAAAGCGGCGTGTCGATCACCCGCAGCGGCCCGAATTCGTCCAGCAAGCCGGCCGTGACCTTGAAAGCACCGCCGTACGCACCGACGTCCTCGCCCAGGATGTACACGCGCTCGTCGCGCTGCATCTCTTCGCGCATTCCTAGCCTGATCGCCTCCAGGTAGGTCACCTCAGCCATGCGCTACTCCTTACACCGGGGTTCAGTATACGCCCCGACCAATCCGCGACCCGCCTTCCTCAGGTAGGGATTGCGTCCTCGACGTCGCCCACGCGCTCCCGCACGAGAGCCACGAGCCCCTCCACGAAATCTGGACTCGCATTGAGCATCTCGGTGCGTCGCAGAGTGATCCCCTCCTCGCGAGCCGCTTCCTGCGCTTCATAGTCGATGTCATACAGGATCTCGAGGTGGTCGGACACAAATCCGACGGAAGCGACCAGAATGTTCCGTACTCCTTCTCCTGCCAGCCTATGAACCGTTTCCACCAGGTCGGGGCCGAGCCATGGATCCGGAGTTCGGCCGGCGCTCTGGTAAGAAAAGGTCCACCGCGTGATGTCCGTCATCTCTGCCAGGGCCCGGCTCGTTTCCAACAACTGATCGGGATACGGGTCTCCGCCCTCTAGAATCTTCTCCGGCAAGCTATGCGCCGTAAATACGACAGTGACGTCCGCGCCGGTTGGGAACTGCCGAAGCTGTGCTTCGATACGACGACGGACGGCTTCCAGAAACGGGGGGAAGAGGTGCCACTGGTCGATTCGTTCGAGTTCGATCGACGTGCCGAGTTTTCGCTGAGCCTCCTCGACGTAGCCGTAGTACTCGGCCACGCTTCTGGTCGAGTAGTGCGGGGCGAGGATGAGCCCCACTGCCCGCTGAATCCCCTCGTCTGACATTTCGCGCACCGCCTGTTGAATATAGGGGTGCCAATGTTTCATGCCGAGAATAACCCGATACCGACTCGGACTCTCTGCGTTCAATCGTTGCTCCAGCAGCGCACGGGTAGCTTCCGAGATATCGGATAGCGGTGTGCGACCTCCTACCAGACGGTACCGCTCCTGTAACTCCTCCAATAACTCCGCGGACGGGGCGCGACCGTGGCGGATGTGAGTGTAATACGGCTCGACATCATCCGGGGTATCGGGGCTGCCGTATGCCATCAACAGCACTCCGA
>DAINCT010000048.1:11109-14975 GCA_036732245.1 Chloroflexota bacterium
CGATTGCTTCGACTATTCCCTCCATGGTCTGAGTTCGGGAAATCGCCCCGACCAGATATCCCGCGGCCCGAATCGCCTCGGCCGTGGTCGGACCGATGGCTACCAGGCGGGTGTGACGGAGGGGGTCCCGCCCCGTAGCGCGGCAGAGCTCGAGCAGGCTTCGAAAGGCGGATGGACTGGCCAGGGTAACCACGTCGATCTCGCCGCCGGCCAGGGCGCTCTGAATATGCCGATCAACGGCTTGAACAGGCACGGTCTCGTACACGCGAACCGCCGTGACCTGGGCTCCGGCGCCCTCCAGCGCTACCTGTACCTCGTCGCCCGCAAGGTTGCCCAGTGGCAAGAGTACCGCGCGACCGCTCACACCGGTCGAGATCAGCGCAGCGGCCAAGGCCCGTGCGCTTGCCTCGGGTGGGATGCAATCGGGTGATACGCCTCGCAATCGAAGTTCCTCTGCTGACGTCGGGCCAATGGCGGCAATTTTCACGGCTGTCGGTACTTCGCGATTATTGGCGCTGAGCCAATCAAAGACCGCGCGGATCGCGTTTCGGCTGGTGAAGGCGATCCAATCGAAGTCGTCGAGACGATACAGTGCGCCAGTAACATCCGGGGAAGCCGTGAGCGGTCGAATTGCGATCGTAGACAGGCACGTGACTTCCGCACCCAATCGTTCGAGGACTACTCGAAGGGATTCGACGTCCTCCTTGGGCCGCGTCACCAACACGCGAATGCCGCGCAGTGGATGCTCAGTTTTCGACGGTGAACGGCGCGTCATGCAGAAATGCCACCAAGCGTTCGAGCGTATCGGGGGGCGTCCCTGGGGGTAGGCCATGCCCCACGTTGAAGACATGTCCGGGACGGCCGGCCGCGCGCTGCACGATAGCTACGCTTTCACGCTGCACGACCTCCCAGGGAGCTTGCAGGACGATAGGATCCAGATTCCCTTGAATCGCGCGCTCGAAACCGACGGCCTCCCAGGCCACGTCGAGCGGAATGCGCCAATCGACGCCGATCACACTTCCACCTGCATCCGCCATCGACTCCAATAGCGCCCCGGTGCTGGTGCCGAAGTGGATCAAGGGTAGGCCGCATGCTGCGACGCGCTCGAACACGGCACGAGAGTATGGCTGCACATATCGCCGATAGTCATCGACCGAAAGGGCTCCAGCCCAACTATCGAACAACTGAAGGGCGTGGACGCCAGCGTCGGCCTGGGCCAGCAAATAGGTCGCGACGATGTCGGAGAGTCGCCGCATCAGGTCGTCCCAGATTTCCGGCGCACCGTACATCAGCCGTTTCGTTTGCACAAAATCGCGCGAGGGTCGGCCCTCCACCAGGTAACTGGCGAGCGTGAACGGCGCACCCGCAAATCCGATTAGTGGCACAGATCCTTGCAGCTCCGCCAGCACCGCCGCGATGTCGTCGAGGACAAAGTCTAGATCGATGTCGGGTTCGAGTGGACGGAGCGACCGGGTATCCGCTGAAGACCGAATCGGATGGGCGATGACCGGACCCACCCCCTCTACGATCTCCAGATCGATCCCGATTCCGTACAGCGGGTGCATGATATCGGCATACAGGATCGCAGCATCGACTCCCAGACGTCGAACCGGCTGCAGGGTTACTTCGGCGCACAGCTCGGGCCGCCGACAAATCTCGAGCAGCGAGTAATGTTCTTTGATCGCTCGATATTCAGGAAGCGATCGTCCCGCCTGTCGCATGAACCAGACCGGCGTCCGATCGACCGGCTCCCGTCGATATGCCCGCAGCACGCGATCGTTTCTGGGCGTCACGGCAGATATTTCAGCCGCCCCTAACTGCACCGTCATGCCAGGATTTCGAGCGCCTCTTGCAGGGGTCGGTGCACGCACGTGTAGATCGGCGTGTCGGAGGCCGTATAAGCTCGTCCGTCGGTGGATCTGAGATCGATGACAAGCGATTGAAACTCCGCCAGGTCCTCCGCTTCATACGCGACCATGAATTCTTGATCGTCGAGTCCGGTGGAATGCACCAGGATTTGTTTGATATGCGCGTACTCGTGTCCGACCTTGATGTGCTCGTTCATCATGCCCTGCCGGGTTGCCTTGCTGAACAGGTACCATTCGGCGGTCTTCGTGAACGGGTAGACGATCAGGTACTTACCGCGTTCCTGCAAAAAGACCGCCTGTTCCTGTGGAGTCTGCCGCCGGGTATAGGTCGAGACTCGTACCAATCCGATGTATGAATGCACGATCTCGAGGTAGCGGCCGAGCGTGGTGCGATGCAACTGACTGGCTGCCAATTGCAGATCGGCCAGGTCCGTGCCATGCCGCCAGAGCAGGAGATCCGTGCCGGCTTTGAGCCCCGTGGTGTTGTAGGCATACGTTGCGATGCCGTCATTCGCCTCGACGGCGGCGGCAAACTCGGTAGTCCGGCACTCTCTCTCCTGCTGGCTCAGGTGCCTCCAGGCAGGATCGAGGCGATAAAACAGGAACTGAACAAATGTGGTGTCTTCCATGGATTCCCTTCGTGGGCGCCGGGTCCCGGCCCATTCGAAGATACCACCTGCGACGCCCGATTTCTGAGGATCGGTCTCTCTTCACCTTTTATAATGTGCCCATCCTGGTCGGGAGACGCGTGATGAGCCTGGCGCATATTCTCTCGCTTTCGCGCGTCGTGGCCGCACCCATCATTGCGGGTCTTATCCTGGCATCCCCTGGCGACAGCTTCCTGTTCGCAGCTGTCATCTTCTGTCTGGCCTCGATCACCGACTTGCTGGACGGTAAGCTGGCGCGGTACTCCCAGAGGGCATCGCCGCTGGGCGTCTTCCTGGATACCACCGCGGACAAGGTGCTGGTGAGCTTGGTCTTGCTTGCGCTGGCGGTTGAAATGCTTTGTCCCGCCTGGATTCCGATCGTCATCATCGGTCGGGAATTCCTCATCTCCGGTTTGCGCAGTTTCGCGGCATCGAACGACCGCATCATCTCGGCCCATGTTTGGGGTAAAGGTAAGACCGCTCTGACAATGATCGGGATCGTGCTTCTGCTGTTGGCCGCGAACGGTCGATCGGGGGGATTCCTTTCCCACGTCGGGTCAAACGTTTTCTGGCGGCACGCGGTGACCGTTTGCGTCTGGATACTCGGCGCGTCGGCCGGGCTTACGATCGTCTCGGGAATTCGGTACGTCGTGGACGCCTGGCCCTTGTTTCGAGCACATCCGGCCTGAGATGACCGTGCTAAACTGAGCCATCTTTTCCGGGACAGGCTATGCTCGCAGCGCTCCCCGTGGTCGGCCTCGCATTTCTGCTGGGATCCATACCAACCGGAGTCCTTTTGTCGAGGTCACTGGGCGGAGAAGATGTTCGTCACCATGGAAGCGGCAATATTGGCGCCGCCAACGTGGTGCGCACCTCGGGATTCAAAGTTGGCGCTCTCGTCGGCCTGATCGACATTCTTAAGGGAGTGGTTCCCGTCCTGGTCGGGCGCCTAGTCGGCGTCGATCACACCGGACTGGCAATTATTGCGGTCGTCGCCGTGCTGGGGCATGACTATTCACTCTTTTTGCGGTTCCACGGGGGCAAGGGGGTGGCGACGACTCTGGGCGCCGCACTGGTACTTGCACCCCTCACCGCAGTACTCGCCATGTTGGCATGGCTTCTGGTCATGTACCTGTCCAGATATTCGTCGCTTGCGTCTCTGGTTGCGCTGGGAACACTTCCGGCGTTCATGCTCTTCACCGCCCAGCCTGCATCGTTTGTTGCCGCCGGATTATTTCTCCTCATACTGGGGATCTGGAAGCATCGCGATAATATTGGCCGGCTCACCACCGGCCAGGAGTCGAAATTTCGACGTCTGAAACCCTCGAATGGAAGCTGAACGATCCGTTCT
>DAINCT010000049.1:0-14953 GCA_036732245.1 Chloroflexota bacterium
CCGCCAAAGTGAGTTCGAAGAAATGCTTCACGCTGCGGCATCGACAACGGTCGGAAGGACGGTGACGCACCCGAATACACCACGGAAATGCGGTCCTCAGGCAGCTGGAGCAACTCGATCAAATCCCGGCGGGTGTGTTCGGAGACCGCGACGATGTGCGCCGCTTTGCGCGTCGACAGGTGAACTGCAGCCTTCAAGTAACGGGCCTTCACCGGCGGGAATTGTTCGGGCAGTCGGAGAAAGGACAGGTCGTGAACGGTCACCACGGTCGGCCCAGGGAACAGAAACGGCACCACATTGACCGTCCCATGAAGCAGATCAACTCGCCTGAGCGCTGCTTCGAACGGCAGTCCGGTCTGCTCCCAGCAGATACGGGCCAGCGGATTGACCGTCGGGAATGGGCTCAGGACGGTACGGGTGCCGTCAACCTGAATTCCGTCTCTACCCTGAAAGGCAACAAAATCGTGTCCAGGACCGGCGGGAGGCAGGTGCGTCAAAAGATTATGCGTATAGAGGCTCACTCCGGCAGCGCGGTAGTCGGCCCCGCCGTGGAGTAAATAGGCCGAAATCCCTATGCGCGCGATGGCGCCTTACTCCCGAGCACCCGCACATCACCGCTGCGCCGCGTGATGTGTTCATCATCCGTATGTTCGAGCAGCGCCAGAGCGTATTTGCGCGTCGTGCCAAACGAATCCCGCACGGTGGCCACCGAGATCGTTCCGTCCCGTTCGATCGCCACGACGATGCGTTGCACCATTTCGTCGTATGCTGCACGGTCGAAATATAGTCCGGTATCGACCTGCACGATCTCCCGCTCCGCCACCATGGCCCGCAACAACGAGTCGTCGACGCCCGGTGTCTCCAGCAACTGCGCACCGCTCGGGGGGGAATAGGGGCTAGCCTTCAACCGTTGGATTACGGCATCCGCGTCGACTCTACGACTGGATACCCCACCCGAATGCCCGGACAGTGCCACGGTCGCACCGTCGTCGCGAACTACTCCCTCCGCCGCCAGAGCCGTCACCACCTCGCTCCAAAGGGCGGATCGCCAACCGACGCGATCGCGCAGTTCTTCTCTCGGCATGCCGCGCCGCAGAGGATTTACGGCATGGTAAGCACTCAACGCCGCTCCCACCCGCTCAGCAATGGTCTTCCAGCGGTCAGTCGTTATGTATTGTATTCCCACTCTACGAACCTCGCTCGACCTGGTCAGCCACTCGAGAGCTTCGGCGGCGAGCTCGTCTGAGAGGCCGGAGCGAAACGCGACCTCGTGATCGGTGCGTGGACGATCGCCCGCCAATGCTGCCAGCACGGCGACCTCCGGATCGGACGACAGTAGATTTGAGAGGTTGTCGATCGCGGACCGATCGGACCTGCGGTGTCTCGGCGTCACGTCCGCCACTACTCCTCCGGCGATCGTTCTCGCGGGCGAGGGCAATCGAAGGACAAGCCGCTGGTCACGTGTCGCAGCGATCGGCTCGGCAAAGCGCAATTGAGCCCAACCGGAGGCACCCGCCTCGATCTCGTTCGCACCAAGAATCGATACGGTCGCGCCTACCTCGGCAGCTCCGATATGGATGGCTGCACGCATCCCATGCCGCAGCGGGACCGGAGAGGACGACAGGACGCGGATAGCAGTATCGATTCGAGTCGTCGACACGATCGCACCGGTCGCGGCTACGACATCACCCCGAGTCACATCGCTGGTCGAGATTCCCTGCAGATTGAGCGCAACTCGCGCCCCAGAATCAGCACGCTGCACGCGCGCCTCATGAGTCTGCAAAGTTCGGATGCGCGATTTGCGCGTCCCGGGACTTATTTCTACTTCGGCACCCTCGACCAGAGCGCCGTCGTGCAGCGTACCGGTCACCACGGTTCCGAATCCAGAAACAGAGAAGACGCGATCGATCGGCACGAAGGGTCGTCCGCGGTCGCGGGGAGGCGGGCCAGCGGCGAGTGCTTGATCGAGCGCACCGAGCAATTTCGGAATGCCCACACCGGTAACGGAACTCACCGACACCACGGTACTTCCGACCAACGATGTGCCCTCCAGAGTTGACAGGACCTCGTCTCTCATGAGGTCCAGCCATTCCGCTTCGACCAGATCGGATTTGGTTAAAGCGACCACACCGTACCGGACGTCGAGCAGATCGAGAATATCGAGATGTTCGCGAGTTTGCGGCATTACTCCCTCATCGGCCGCCACGACGAGCAGCGCCACATCGACTCCGGCTGCGCCGGCCAGCATGTTCTTGACGAAGCGCTCGTGGCCCGGAACATCGACGATGCTCGCTTCGACACCCGACGGGAGGGTGAGCCAGGCAAACCCGAGCTCAATCGTCATCCCGCGGCGTTTTTCCTCAACCAGACGATCGGGATCGATCCCGGTCAGCCGGCGAACCAACGTGGATTTCCCGTGATCGATGTGACCTGCGGTGCCAATTACTTTCATAGAGTAGGTATCGGGAAGCGTAGGAGGCAGAGCATACTGTGCGATTTGCGAACACCCTCCGATACCGTCCGCCTCCCGCGGATTGACAGTTGTTCGCAAAGTGTACAATCGACGTACGAATACGGAGGACGACCGAGCGGTCTATCGTCCAGATATAAGTCTAGGGGAAAAAGGAAACATGGACGACAAAGCAATGATTCTGGTGGCGGACGACGACTCGTCGATCCGCAGCCTGCTGCAGAGTTTTCTCGAAAGCGAGGGGTTCAACACGGTCGAGGCGAAATCCGGTCGGGACGTCATTCCGGCGATTACCAAGCACCGTCCTGACGTGCTGATTATGGACGTGCGCATGCCGGGCATGAGCGGTCTCGATGTTTTGGATCAGATGAAAAAGATGCACATCGACGACGTGCCGGTGTTGACCATGACCGCCTACGGCACGTCCAGCATCGCGATCGAAGCGATCCAACGCGGCGCGTACGACTACGTGACGAAGCCATTCGAACTGGACGATCTGCTGATTACGGTGAGGCGCACGCTGGATCACCGGAACCTGGCACGGCGAGTACGGGCGGTTGACGAGACCATTCGCGACCCGTTGGACAATATCATCGGCAACACGCCCCCGATGCAGCAGGTCTACAAGGCGATCGGGCGCGTGGCGCGGACCGAGGCGACGATTCTCGTGACTGGCGAGAGCGGGACGGGCAAGGAGTTGGTGGCGGGCGCGCTGCATTTCAACTCGAATCGCCGCAACGGGCCGTACGTCAAAGTTCCGTGTGCCTCGTTGACGGAAACTTTGCTGGAGAGCGAGCTTTTCGGCCACGAGGCGGGGAGCTTTACCAGCGCGGTCAAGACGCGCAAGGGCCGCTTCGAAATGGCGGATGGGGGCACGATCTTCCTGGATGAGATTGGCGAAATGTCGCTCAACACGCAGAAGAAGCTCCTGCGGGTTTTGCAGGAGCGAGAGTTCGAACGAGTGGGTAGCAATACGCCGATCAAGGTCAACACGCGGGTCATCGCAGCGACGAATCGAAGTCTGGCAAAAGAGGTGGCGGAAGGAAGATTCCGAGAAGATCTCTACTACCGGCTCAACGTGATCGCGCTCGATCTCCCGCCACTACGAGAACGCATGGACGATGTCCCGCTGCTGGTGGAGCATTTCCTGCAGAAGTATCGAAACGACGCCCCGAACAACAACCCTCGTATCTCGGAGGAAGCACTCGACGCGTTGATGACGTACAACTGGCCGGGAAATGTGCGCGAACTCGAGAACACCGTGCATCGCTCTATCATCCTGGCGCGCTCCTCCGTCATAACTCCACAACACATCGTATTTACGGGAGCGCCGGGCAAACACGAGAGTACGGTGGACGAGGACATTCAGGATCAGGTTGCGGCCGGCGTCAAACTGAAAGACATCGTGGCGCAGGTGGAACGACAGGCTATCGAAGCGGCGCTGGAACAAGCCGACGGCAATCGCAGCCGGGCAGCGAAACAGCTCGGCATTTACCGGCGCCTGCTTTACGCCAAGATCAAGGAATACGACCTGGCGTAGCCCGATAGAGACCCGACCGACCGCCGGACTTTAACGTCACGCGGATGCCGCCGATCACCATGGCTCGATCCACCGCCTTCAACATGTCGTAGATGGTCAAGCCCGCGACGGCGACGGCTGTCATGGCTTCCATCTCCACTCCGGTGCGCGCCTGGGTTCGAGCAACAGAGCGAATTTTGACTGTCGAAGCGTGATCATCGAGTTCGAATGTGATATCGAGGTGGTCCAGGGGCAGTCCGTGGCAGAGAGGAATGAGCTCGGAGGTCTGCTTAGCGGCCATGATGCCCGCGATCCGAGCAACTCCGAGCACATCGCCCTTGGCGGCTGCATTGTCGCGCACCAGCTCAAGGGTGGCGGGCGCCATGGACACCGTGGCTTCGGCTTCGGCCACTCGACTTGTAATAAGTTTCTCCGTTACATCCACCATGTGCGCCGCGCCGTCTGCATCTGTGTGCGAGAGCTGAGTTCTTGCGGGGTCTTCGTCCACCACTTCGTCCTTCGTGACGGGGAAACAGTACCCTTGGTCGGATAGCGCCCCACTCGATAGAATTTGGCGACTTTTCGCCCAGCGCCGCCTTCCAGGAGTATATCTTTGCGCGTGTCGCTCCGAGGAACGATTTCCGCAGTTAAGGCCGCTGCCACGCTGCGGCGTCTTCAGCTTCCATACAGCAAAATCGAAGGTCGCCGACGCGGATTCATCATTCTGCAGATTGATGCGCTGTCGCACGAGGATTTGCACCGAGCCATGAGCGACGGGCACCTCCCTTTTCTGCAGCGATTGCTGGCCTCGAGTCACACCGTCTCGCAGTGGAGAAGCGGAGCTCCGAGCGACACGGCGGCGATCCAGTGTTCGTTGATGTACGGCAAAAAGAGCAATGTGCCTGGCTTCTATTGGTACGACCGGCGTAAGCAACGTCCGGTGATCTGTAGCTGGCCACTTGATATGGCCGCGGTAGAAGCTGAGAATGCGGACGGAAGTGCCGGTCTGTTCCGACACGGCAGCGTCTACATGGGCATGGCGGCGGGCGGGGCGCAACGAGCTGTGTTCACCACAAGCGCACTGGGACGAACGACCTTTCCGCCAAAGCTGACTGGGATCGACGTTTTTCTCCTGCTCGTTCTTAACCCCTGGCGACTGCTGAGAGCGGCCTTTTTGACCGTGGCCGAAATTTTCATCGAAGTATACGAACAGGCGATCGCTCGCCTGCGCCGGCGATATGTGGCGCCTGAAGGCATATTTCCGTTGACCCGGGCTTTCACTCACGTCCTCTTTCGTGAATTGACCACACTAGGGATCCGGCTCGACATATTTCGCGGTGTGCCGGCCATCTATGCCAATTACATCGGATACGATGAGGTCGCTCACCATCTGGGCCCGCGCAGTACCGCTGCCTACCGCTCGCTCCGGGCCCTGGACCGACAGGTTCGGGACGTCTATAAAGCGGTTGGATCCATCGGTTTGAGGCCGTATGACCTGTATGTGATGAGTGACCACGGAATGACGGAATCACTTCCGTTCCAACACCTCTACGGTCAAACTCTCGGCCAGTTCATTGCGTCGCACGGGGTCAGTCCTCCCACGGCCAGCGAACTCGACTCACGAGGCTATAAGGACATGGCGACGCTTCATCAACTCGAGGAGCTGTCCGCCGAGATAGGACCGAAAACGAGCTCCGCCACGGGTTTCTTCGTGGATCGTATGATGCGCCTGGCCATGCGAATCGGCACGGGCCCGTTGCAGGCCGGATTGGCCGAGGACAGTCGAAGCCCGGTGCTGGCGATATACTCCAGCGCGCTGGCCAACGTGTATTTCACGCATGCGCCAACCCGACCCGACCTCGACCAGGTCGAAGACCTGGCACCGGGATTACTACGATCCCTGGTGAGTCACCCGGGAATCGGGATCGTGCTGGTAAAGAGTGGCGCAAAGACCGCCGTCCTGCACGAAAGCGAGACGGTGGTGCTTGAAGACGCCACCCACGAGCAGTTGGCATTTCTTGCAAAGTACGATCGACCCGAAATCGTGCAGAAGCAGTTGATCGATCTGGCTTCCATGCCAAGTGCCGGAGACCTCATGGTATTCGGCGCCTTCGACGGAACGCGGGTGGTTAATTTCGAAGACCATGGTGGAGCGCACGGCGGTCTCGGCGGAGTTCAGATGTTTCCATTCATGATCGCGCCATCAGGAATGGAGGCGAGCTTCGAGAGCATGATCGACGCGACCGATCTGCACCCGTTCTTCTCCCGGCGTTACCAGCTCGCGAGCAAAGCGACCGCCGACAGCGTTGAGCTGAGCCCAGGGCTCGAGCCCGCCACCGTTGAACGAGCGGTAGCTGCCGGGTAGGCGAGCTTCGGCGAAGCGTTGACATGGATGCGCGGCGCCCCTAACATACAAGCGAATCTTTATTTAATTTTGATTTATGTGTAAGCTGGTGTCGTGCAAGATATCTCGGTGTACTTCCGCGCCCTCAGTGACCGTAAGCGGCTCTCAATCCTGCAATACCTGGCATTGCACGAGCACGTGCCTGTCACGGAACTTGGAGAGAAGTTGCGATTGAGCCAGCCGCTGATCTCGTGGCACCTGCGAATCCTGAGGCGTGCCGGAGTAGTGAAAACGCGCCGCACCGGCCGCCAGGTTTTGTGCTCGCTCAACCGACCGGCGCTGGCGCGATATCAGAAGCGGATCGAGGAACTATTTGGTCTAGAAGGCCCAAACGTTGAGTCAGCCGACGAGAGGCAGGAACCGAGCCTCGAGCCGGCATCCCAGAGTCTGTAAAAGAGGAGAGAGTATCGTGGGCAAAGTGAGAGTGGGAATCATCGGCGTAGGTAACTGCGCATCGTCTCTCGTGCAGGGAGTCGAGTACTACAAGGACGCGAATGAGGGAGACTTCGTGCCCGGACTGATGCACGTCAATCTTGGCGGATATCACATCCGAGATATCGAATTCAGTTGCGCGTTCGACGTGGACGCCGAGAAGGTCGGAAAGGACCTGTCACAGGCAATCTTCTCCGGGCAAAACAATACCTTAAAGTTCTCAGACGTTCCACACGCGGGCGTGAGAGTCGAACGAGGGATGACCCATGACGGCCTGGGCAAATACCTGTCCGAAGTGATCACGAAGGCCCCCGGGCCGACGGCGGACGTGGTGAAGATTTTGAAGGAGACCAAGACCGACGTCGTGGTGAGTTATCTCCCGGTGGGAAGCGAAGAGGCCACCAAGTGGTACGTCGAACAGATCCTGCAGGCCGGATGTGGATTCGTCAATTGCATTCCAGTGTTCATCGCGCGCGAAGAGTATTGGCGCGGACGCTTCGAGCAGGCCGGTCTCCCGATCGTGGGAGATGACATCAAGTCGCAGGTAGGCGCGACCATCGTCCACCGCATGCTGACCAACCTCTTCAAGGACCGTGGAGTGCGGGTAGAGAGAACAAGTCAGCTCAATGTGGGCGGAAACACGGACTTTCTCAACATGCTGGAGCGAGAGCGGTTGGAATCGAAGAAAATTTCGAAGACAAATGCCGTCACGTCGCAGCTCGACTACGACATGGGAAAGGGCAACGTGCACATCGGTCCCAGCGACTACGTGGAGTGGCTGACCGACCGCAAGTGGGCGCACATTCGCATGGAAGGTCGTTCGTTCGGCGACGCTCCGTTGAACCTGGAACTGAAGCTGGAAGTGTGGGATTCGCCCAATTCGGCCGGGGTCGTCATCGACGCCATTCGTTGCAACAAGCTGGCGCTGGATCACAATATCGCAGGGGCGCTGGAGGGCCCCTCGGGGTACTTCATGAAGTCGCCGCCCGTGCAACACACGGATGAGGTCGCACGGGAAATGACCGAGGCGTTCATCCGGGCGACAGCGCTGGTGGAGCAGCACCCACCGGTTGCGGTGGCCCCGTAAGGACCCGACGATCGCCCTTTACCTGGTCATTCAAATCGGCGCTTTTCTGTCGAGATACATACCACGCTCGTGGCGGTACCTCATCGGTACTGCCGTGGGCGACCTGGTGTTTTTGACCTGGCCCTCCAAACGGCGGATCTTGCTGGAAAACACAGTTGCCGTGCTGGGATCGGACGTGCGCGACCCGAGTGTGCGCCGATTGGCAAAAAAGTCCATGCGCAACTACTGCAAGTACTTGATCGAGTTCCTGGACCTTCCCAACATGTCGTCGTCGGACGAAGTGGTGGCCTCGATGAAGATTCAGGGACTAGAGCACTTGCAGGCGGCGGTGGAACGAGGAAAGGGCGTCATTATCGCCAGTGCGCACTTCGGGACCATCGAAGTGGGCGGACTCCGCCTGCAGGACTTCGTCGGCGTGCACGCGGTCTACGACACATTCAAGCCTGAATATCTCGACCGTCTGATCCAGAGGAAGCGCCTGGAAAAAGGAATTCACCTGATTGGCGTGAACGACGTGCGATCCATGATGCGTGCTCTGCGACACGGAGATGCCCTCACCCTTCTTTTCGATCGGCCGCTCGATCGTGAAAAGGGTGTCACGGTCCGATACTTCGGCCGGGAGACGGCTGTGCCGGGCGGACCGGCGGTGCTCGCCATGAAGACAGGAGCAGCGCTCCTCCCCGTATTCATGTATCGACAACCGGACAAATCTTTTGAGTGCCGACTGTTTCCGCCCGTGGCGTGGGTGGAAACAGGAGATCGCGAGTCGGACGTGCGAGGCATCATGCAAAAACTGATGGACGTACTGCAAACCGTGGTGCGAGAGCGGCCCGATCAGTGGTACATGTTTCGGCCTATGTGGCCCGATTGGCATGCGCGCGAGGAGACCGGCTCACGGGAAGTTGCACCCGGCGAGCCCGGCCGCTAACCGTGCTAAATATTCTGCTGTACACGGTCCTCCGACTGGCGAGCAGGCTGCTGCAGGTGCTTCCGGCCCCAGCCATGTACGGACTGGCACGGCTCGCGGGGGTGTGCGCGTTCTTTCTGGTGCGAGGTGCCCGCGAAGGTATCACAGGCAATCTTGCCGTGGCTCTGGGTACGAGCGTCGAATCGAAAGAGGTGCGTTCGGCCGCCAGGAGTGCCTTTCAGAACGATGCCATGAACTGGTTCGACACCCTGCGAATTGGGCGCCTGTCGCTCGACGAGGTCCGCGACATGGTAGTTATCGACGATTGGCCTTTGTTGGCAAGTGCCCTGGAAGCGGGCCGGGGTGTGATCCTCGTCACCCTGCACCTCGGCAACTTCGACCTGGTTGGCCAAGTGCTGTCGGCACAAGGGTATCGTCTCACGGTACCGGTGGAACGTATGCGGCCGCACCGTCTCTTCGATTTTCTGGTGAAACAACGCACTCGAAACGGCATCCATCTCGTGCCGGTCGAGCACGCGTCGCGTGACCTGGTGAGAGCCCTGCGCGCGGGTGAGATGGTTGGGTTAGCGGGTGACCGGTCATTCGCGGGTAAGACCGTAAGCGTGCCGGTATTCGGCAAAACGGCGCAGTTGCCGGTTGGTCCAGTCTCGCTGGCGCGACGTGCCGGCTGTCCATTGCTGTTCGCGGTCGGTATCCGCGAAGCCCCAGGGCGATTCCGGGGAGTGGTCCGCCCCGTGCCGATCGCCGATTCAGGTGACGCAACCGCCGATGACGTCCGGAACCTGGAATCTTTCGTGACTCTGATGGAGGAAACAGTGCGGCGATTTCCCGGCCAATGGCTGGCCTTTCGACCGTTCTGGAACGACGACGGCGGTGAGAAAACTGCTGCTACCATTGGGCAGCAGAAACGGGCGGCTGTATAAAGGTGTTGGAAGAGGCGCTGATGGTAGCTGCTGCCGGGGCCGAAATGCTTTCTCACGGTGAGAGTGCGCCTCCCCGCACCGTGTCGGAAGGCGGGCTCGGGGCGTGAAGATCGCCCTCGTATCGCCGTACGACTACCCGTATCCGGGAGGCGTAACGAATCATGTGCGGCACCTCCATCGAGAGTTCACCGAGCTCGGACACGACGTTCGGATCATGGCTCCCTCCTCGAATCGCAACCTGGAGCGGGAAGAGGACGACGTATATCGCATCGGAAGAGTCCGGCGGATTCCGGCCAATGGGTCGATCGCGCGCATAACGCTGTCGTTTCGGCTGGCCCGTCGCGTGCGGGAAGTGCTGGCCTCTGAAAAGTTCGACGTCGTGCACGCTCACGAACCGCTCATGCCATCACTCCCTCCGACGGTGCTGAAGTACTCGGACGCAGTCAACATCGGGACCTTTCACGCTTATCGCGGCTCTTATTACGGGTATTTCTACGGGCGCCCGGTGCTACGACACGCCTTCAGGAATCTCGATGGCAGAATTGCGGTATCGCGTGCCGCCAAGCGCTTTGTGCGGCAATATTTCATGGCCCCGTACAGAATCATTCCCAACGGGGTAGATATCGGCATGTTCGATCCGACCAAAGTGTCGCCGCTCCCAGAATTTCAGGACGGGCGCCCCAATGTGCTGTTTGTCGGCAGACCGGAGAAGCGGAAGGGAGTCGGGTATCTGCTCAGGGCGTACCCACTGGTAAAGGCCCAATTCCCGGATGCTCGCTTCATCATCGTCGGGGCTGGAGATTGGGAAGATTCGCCGTATCGTGCCTATATCGAACGACACAATTTGCGCGATATCCACGTGGTGGGGCGCGTCTCCGAAGCGGCCCTGCCCCGCTACTACCGGAGCGCCGACGTACTCTGCAGCCCTGCTACACAGGGGGAAAGTTTCGGCATCGTCCTGCTTGAGGGTATGGCGGCCGGCGTACCGATAGTCGCTTCCGACATTGAAGGGTACCGGCAGGTCGTGACCGACGGGCGCGAAGCCCTGCTGGTCCCGCCCCGGAATGAGCATGAACTGGCAGAGGCGGTATGTCGACTGTTGCAGGACGCGGATCTGCGCGCGCGCATGGCCTCGCAGGGCCTGGAAAGAGCCGCCGAGTATTCATGGCAACGGGTCGCCGAGCAGGTGTTGGACTTCTATGTCCGCACGGCTAACCGCTCTTTCCCGTCATACGCGTCAATGGAAATCCCAGCGACCAGCGCGGTGATGTAACCATGTTCCCTCCAGCGATGCAGGCGTGGGCCAGGCGAGTCGCCGAAGGCATCGTGTCCCCGCTGGCCCGATTGGGAGTCGACCCAAACGTGGTGACGGTCGTCGGCTTCCTGCTAAACATCGTAACCGCGGCGGTGTTGGCAACCGGTCATCTGAGCTCCGGAGGCGTGCTCCTGCTGATATCCGGATTGTTCGATCTGCTTGACGGCGCGCTGGCACGCGTCTCCAACAATCAGAGTGACTTCGGCGCTTTTCTCGATTCCCTACTCGACCGTTACTCTGAAGCCACGATCCTGCTGGCTCTGATCTATGTCTTTACGATTCGGCACCATACGGCGGATGTGCTGCTCGTGTACCTGGTCGCGGTCGGATCAATTCTGATCAGTTACGCGCGTGCACGTGCAGAAAGCCTCGGGCTCGAAGCGAAAATAGGTATCGCGCCGCGCCCAGAGCGAGTGCTGATCCTCGGAGCCGGGTTACTGATCAATGGTGATACGACTGCCATCGCGCTCGCTCTCCTGGCTATCCTCACTCACGTCACGGCCCTCCAGCGACTCTTGCACGTATGGCGACAGACGCGCGCGAAGAGCGCGGATCGCGGCGAACGCCAGTCTCGGCTCAAAGCAACGGAGGCGCGCAAGCGCCAGGCGAATCCTTGATCGGGATTCCCGCGCCGGCGCCGGTCGCACCAGCCGCCTCCCAATGAACGAGCCTGCAAATGCACCTCTGGAACGGAGTCGCAGGCTTGCTGTATTGGCCGAGGGGCAACTGGACTTCCATCACGGTAAAACAGCCGTCAGCATACTGCGCTACAAGCCAGAAGAGGTTGTTGCCGTCATCGACAGCGAGCACGCAGGCGAAACCGTTCGAAACGTGCTCGGCTTCGACCTGGACGTGCCCATCGTCGCGTCCGTGGAAGACACATTCCAGTGGTCGCCCACGGCCGTATTGATCGGGATCGCCCCACGCGGGGGCGGCTTACCCGCCGAATGGAGGCCACAACTCTTGCAGGCACTTGCGCACGGCCTCGACATCATAAGTGGACTCCACTACATGCTGAACGATGATCAAGAACTGGTCCGCGCCGCACGACGCTCGAATTCTCGCCTGATCGATGTGAGGCAACCACCGGACGCTATCGAGGTCGCCGATCTAGCCCCGCATCGCCCGGGATCGACCGTGGTTACGTTCGTGGGAAGCGATTGCGCCGTGGGCAAGATGACTGCCGCACTCGAGATCGCAGCCGCGGCACGCCGCCTGGGCCTCTCGACCGAATTCGTAGCCACGGGACAGACGGGAATCATGCTGGAGGGAACAGGCATCACAGTTGACCGGGTGATCGGCGACTTCATGTCGGGTGCAGTCGAAGGTCTCGTAAACGAGGCCGCCGCACGCGCCGACTGGGTCTTCGTAGAGGGTCAAGGCTCTCTGCTGCATCCGGCCTATTCCGGGGTGACGCTGGCGT
Source organism: Chloroflexota bacterium (assembly GCA_036732245.1). Taxonomy (GTDB): domain Bacteria; phylum Chloroflexota; class UBA5177; order UBA5177; family UBA5177; genus JANWJD01. Next base: position 12,502 of record DAINCT010000049.1, read on the forward strand.
TGCTCCATGGTTCATCCCCGGACGCCATGGTTCTGGTCCATCAGGCAGGGCATGACCAGATCGACGAATATCCTGTGGTGATTCCGCCACTCGAACGGCTGGTTCAAATTTACGAAGACGCTGCCGGGTGGGTGAAACCTGCCCGCGTCGTCGCGATCGCTCTCAACACGCGCGGCTTGAACGAGACAGAAACACGCGAGGCCATCGCCGCGGCCGAGGCCGCCACCGGCCTGCCGGTGGCGGACCCCGTGAAATCCGGCGGCGATATCCTGGTATCCGCCATCGTTCGGTCCCGCCAATTGACCGGTCCATAATGGGCGATCTGCCGGCGGCCGAAGACCTGCCTCAGGGTCGCCGAGAAAGGAGGTCGTGGTGGTAGAGACAGTGCGTCTGACGTCCCTGGTGCGATGCGCCGGTTGAGCCAGTAAAGTCAGCATGTCTGACCTGGCGTACGTGTTACGCCAACTTCCTCGTCCGCACGACGTGAATCTCCTGGTCGGCGCGAATCCGGCCGACGATGCAGCGGTGTATCGTTTGACCGACGACCTGGCCCTCGTGCAGACCGTCGACTTCTTCACCCCGGTGGTCGACGATCCGTACACCTATGGCCAAATTGCAGTTGCCAACTCGCTGAGTGATGTTTATGCCATGGGCGGACGACCCTTGACTGCACTCAACATCGTCGGCTTCCCGATCAAATCGTTGCCCGCCCAGGTTCTGGCCGACATTCTTCGCGGCGGGTCCGACATGGCGACGTCCGCCGGCGTGACGATCGTCGGGGGACACACGGTCGACGACGAGGAGCCCAAGTACGGGCTGGCGGTGACCGGAACGGTGCACCCCGATCGCTACATGTCGGCTCGTGGCGCACGTCCGGGGGATGTTCTGCTGTTGACCAAGCCGATTGGAACGGGAGTGGTGACGACGGCATTGAAGGCAGGTGAGGCGCAGGAGACGCACGTTTTACACGCCGTGCGATGGATGACGACTCTGAACCGGGCAGCGTCCGAAGCGATGTTGGCGGTGGGGGCTCACGCGGCAACAGACATCACGGGCTTTGGTCTCCTAGGACACCTCACGGATCTATGTAACGCTTCCGACGTGAGTGCTGTGCTCGACAGCTCGGCCGTGCCGTTGTTGCCCGGCGCCCTCGAATACGCCCGCATGGGCCATATCCCGGGTGGAACCCGCACGAACCTGGACTTCGTGCGCGCTCAAATCTCGATGGCGCCTGGAGTGTTGGAACTCGACCTTTCGCTCCTGGCAGACGCGCAAACGTCGGGGGGACTACTGATCGCGCTGGATCCGGGTGCAGCAGACGCCTTCGCCCAGCGTGCCGGTCCGAACCTACTCGCGGTACAGGTAGGACAGATAGTGCCCAGAAGTGCGACCGCGGTGATGGTGCGAGGCTAGGGGTCCAAAATCGTTGACGCTCCGGCATCCTTGATAGCCCACCACTAAACTCTCATACAGGTGATATACTCAAGTACGTCACGCCGTCTCCGAAATGCGGAGCACGGCGACAAGCAAGAGTGGGCGGCGACCGGTAAACGGACGAACTCCGCGATACCCTCGCAAGAGTCGCTACACCGCAGCGCCGCTGTAGCCCTAAGGAAAGAAAATGACTGAGAACGAAGAAGACGAGAGCGAAGACGAGAACCTAGCAACGGCCCGCATCCTGCGTTTACCGGTGCTGCCACTGTTCGAAACAGTGGTATTCCCCCACATGATGAATCCCATTCAGGTCGGCCGGGAACCATCGCTGCGTGCCGTGGATGAGGCCGTCAAGCAGCGACCGCACCGCATCGTGCTCCTGACGCAGAACGACGCAGGAACGCAGGATGTCGCGGCTGAGGATCTGATGGACATCGGGGTGCTTGCCACACTCGGACCAATGTTTCGGCTGCCAGATGGAAGCGTGCAGCTGTTGGCTCAAGGCGAAGCTCGCGTACGGGTGTTGAAATTCACCCAGACGGAGCCGTTCCTAGAAGTCGAGATCGAGGTCATTCCCCAGGAGGTTGAGCCGTCATCGGAAATCACCGCCCTGATGGAAACCGTCAAGGAAAAGATCGCGGCCTACATCAACTTGCGTGGGAATTTGCCTGCCGAGGCGCTCGCGAAGGTGCAGGATGTGCAGGATCCCGCATGGCTGGCCGACCTGGTCGGGTATATGCCCGAAATGGAATCCCACGAGCGTAAGGAACTTTTGAGCTTGCTGGATATCGCGGAACGTCTGAAGCGAGCCAATCAACTGCTTTCCCAGCAGGTTGAAGTGCTCGAAATGAAGAGCCGGATCAGCAGTGAAGTTCAGAAGAATATCGACAAAACGCAGCGGGAATATCTGCTGCGCGAACAGATGAAGGAAATTCAGCGGGAGTTGGGCGAACTCGATCCGGAGCAGGCCGAGGCACAGGAGTGGCGCGACAAGATCGAGGCTGCCGGAATGCCTGAT
>DAINCT010000050.1:0-14584 GCA_036732245.1 Chloroflexota bacterium
ATCGCAGCGGTCCGGTAATGCATCGGGACGACCACCGACGGTTCAAGCTGCGTGATCACTGCCGCGGCTTGAGCGGGGCCAATCGCGTTTCCGCCACCCACGGGCACTAGAAGCACATCGATGCTGCCGATTTCCTCAATCTGCTTATCCGTGAGCTTATCGCGCAGGTCTCCTAGATGACAGATGTTCATGTCTTCGACACGAAACACGTACGCCGTGTTGGTCGGGCCGATCCGAGGCTCCATGCTGGTGGCGACGCCCGCAATGAGAGTATCGGCCAACTCATATTCGCCCGGTCCGGTCACGATCCGTGGATTGCCCGAGACGCCTTCGGCATACGAGTGATTGGGGCTTTCGTGACTGATCGTCACGATATTGGCGCTCGGTTTCCCCATAGGCGCGCCCAGTTCAGGCGGATGGGGGTCAGTCACAATGGTGACATCCTTACCCCGCATTCGAAACGCCGAATGGCCCAAATACATTAATTCCAAAGCAACACCCGATCTTGAAGGAGGGCACGTACGAGGTAAAAAAGTGAAAGACCCTTCACCAGTTTACCACTCCGGTGGTCCGCTCAGAGCATCAAAAAGAACGCCGTGGGCCGCGAGATCCGACGGAGCAGTCCCGTCATCCGGGTGCGGCCACGTTCACCGGCTGGTGGAGGGCCAGAGCTGTCGCGCGCGCGCGAAGTCGTCTGGAATCATGGCATACGTCAGAGTGTCGACCAGCGCGCCGATCGGGTCGCGCTCCGCGTTGCGACTCCGTCCCTCGAGGACAAATCCCTGCCGTTCTGCGACCCGGCGGCTTCGTTCATTGCGAGCATCGCATTGGATAGCCACACGCTTGGCGCTGAGCGTGTCGAACGCATGGGAGGTCAACAACCGCACCGCCTCCGAGACAAATCCCTGCCCTTCCGCCTTGGCCCGCACCCAGTACCCGATCTCGAAGGAGGGCACATCCGATTTACGTATGTGAATTCCCGTTCCCCCGAGGTATTCGCCGCTGAGGAGAAACATGCCCATCGGAAAGTCTGAGCCTACGAGGAAAACGACCTGGCATTGACGAATGTATTCGAGACTATCGTCCGCGGTCTTATGACTGTCCGCCCAAGGCATCCAGGGTCGCAAATTGGCTCGGCTCTCGGTGATTGCCTCGAACATGGCCGGCGCGTCCCCTTCGGTGTACGGGCGTACCACGATCCGCTCGCCCAGTAGGGGCGCGGGAGCCGGCACCGAGTTGAGGTTGGAATCGGCCACAACCTAGCTCACGTCGCCTTGAGTCCACCGCTGGACCAACGATGCAAGATTCTCGACCACCAGCGTGGGTTTCGCGTGGCTTTCGTCGATGTCCCGCCGCGAGGATACGCCGGTGAGAATCAGAATTGAAGAAATTCCGAGCGCGTTCGCACCTTGAATATCGGTGTCGAGGCGATCGCCCAGCATCACAGTGTCGGCCAGACTCCCCCCAAGTTGAGACATCGCGAGCTCGAGCATGAGCGGCTCCGGCTTGCCGATCACGATGGGCCGGATTCCCGTGGTTGCGGTTAATGCCGCTTGAATAGCGCCGGCGCCAGGCACGAGTCCGGCGTCCGCCGGCAGCGAGAGATCCGGATTGGTGGCAAGAAAGCGCGCACCGCGCTGCAGAGCCAGCGCACCAGTTGCGAGTTTGTCATACGTGAGCTTGCGGTCCAATCCCACGACGACCCAATCCGGCTGCTCGGATTCCAGCGTCACGTGCGCAGCTCGAAGTGCTTCGACGAGACCTTCTTCGCCGATTACGTATGCCGATTGGGCGCCGCGCTGCTTATGCAGATACAGCGCCGTTGCCAGCGCGCTGGTGAATACTTCATCTTCACCAACTTCAATCCCCATCAGGTGCAGCTTGTCGACGTAGCCTCGCGGGGTGAGCGTGGCGTTATTGGTCACCAAACGGAACGTGATTCCGTAGTGGCGGAGCCACGAGATGAATTCAGCCGCACCCGGTAGCGCCATCGTACCCACGAATAACACACCGTCAAGATCGATCAGCATGTGCCGAATATCACGCATCGCGAGACTCACGCTCTCCCCCAACTCCCTGCTTGCAACGGGCTCGTCCCATGGTAATCGCCACCTTGAAATTGAAAGTGTGTATTCTGTCCGTATATTGCGGTCGATGACCACCGCACTTCCGTAAGCCTCGGGTGTGGAGGGAACCTTGATCGGGCGAACGTTCGAGCTGGCGGATTTCTGTGCGCGAGTCGGCGCGACGACCAAGGAATCGAACGTACTTCGCCAGGATCTGGTACGTGGACTCAAGGATTACTACGAGGCATTGTACGGCTACGATCGTTACGGCGCGGAAACGATCTTCATGGTTCCGGAGCGGATGAGCCAACCGTACATTTTTGGCTTTGGGTGTAGGCGAGTCCTCCACGACCGTCGCCTTTCATCAGCCACCAAGGTGGCCACGGCCAACCTTGCACTTGATATGGTGCTGTACGGGAGCGATAGTGGAATCCCCTTCGCCTTCTTTGGGATTCTGGCGTTTCTGGCGAACGCACATCGTCTATTTGAACAGGATCTGCGATATGCCCTGGTCGTGTCTGCGGGAGAAGCCGCTCCCTCCCGCGGACTCGAGAAGTCCGAGTATCTCGAATTCTTTCGACACCTTCTGCATCTCGAGTCGATGCCGGCTGCTGAACGCCTGTTCTGGTCGCACTCTTTGATTGCCCGCCATCAGGATGGACCGGGCGGAGCCGAAACGATCAATCTGGTGATGAGTGACGAACGCTTCGTCCTTGAAGATCGGTTCGAACTATGCACGGCCTGGTTACGCTTTCGTCAACCACGCCTTCCGGTACTGCTACCTCCGAGAGAGGGGAGCTTTCGCGGCGAATTTGTTGCCGAACACATGCCCTTCTGGATTGCTCACTCGCCGTCGTGGCCACTCCCGATGATGGTACGTCTCGGACTCGTCTGGCTTGCCCGACTCGGAGCCGATCCCATGAGGCTCTGCGAGGAGTACATTACGTACGCGGACAGCTTTAGCGATCAGGTGCGAACGGCGGTAGCCGAAATCATCGCCGAGCATCACGCGGCGATGCCGAGCGCCGGGCTCAAAGGCGTGATTGAAAAAGGCATTGCCATCTCCGGGTCAAGCCCAATTCGGCGCAAGTTTTATCATCTGGGAACCACGCTCTTCGGTCCTGAATACCTGGAGCGGGCGACAAGCGATTCGTCGAACAGTGTGCGCCAATGGGCAGCCCGACAGAAGCTCAAACACGTCTAGCGGAGCAACGCGCCCAACGTCCGGCGCACAGGCTGGTAATCACACCCTGGATCGAGATCGAAGCGCTGTGCCGCCTCACGCTGCTCCGCTACCTGGAAGGGTGTAGCGCCGAACTCGCCGCGGCCGCTGCAGAGTTTTTCGACTCCCGGCACGGTGAGGACGATATCGTACGCGACGTCGACACGAACGTGTGGTCGCGGCTCAAGACAACCCTCGAGCGGATCACAGTGGTTGATCCGGCGTGTGGCGAGGCACATATGCTCGTAGGGGCGCTGGATTTGCTGGACACTCTGTTGGCCCACGCCGATGGGATCCTGGGGTTCGACACCGATCCACGGACCCGCCGGCTGGCCATCGTTCAAAACAGCCTTTATGGCGTGGAAGCCCAGGTGGGCGTCTTGTCACGGGGTAAGCAACGTCTCGCGCGAGCAGCGGCGGGGCCCAATCACCATGTGTGCGGCGCAGGCAGGTCGAATTTGGTGTGTGGGGACAGCCTCGTGGAGCGCGACGAGTTCCATTGGAGTGACCGGTTCCGACCGGTCATGGAAGCCGGAGGCTTCCATCTGGTTCTCGGCAATCCCCCGTACGTCCGCCATGAACAGATTGCAGATCCACTGAACCGGTTGCCCGCGGGCGAGTATAAACAGATGGCCTTCGCCGCGGTGCAGGCGAAGCGGCACGTATTATTCGACGCCGGTTCGAAGGACCCGACGTCCACGAGTCTGAGCCGGCGCTCCGATCTGAGCGTGTTGTTTACTCTGTTCGGCCTGTCGCTGCTGCGCCCTGGCGGGGCACTTGGCTTTGTTGTGCCGAACGCCCTGTCGTCGGCTCAATACGGCGAGCCCTTCTGGCAAATATTGGGCAGCGGGGGCTTTGAGAGCCGCATCGTCGAAAATCTCGCGCGTCGATCGTTCGCTCATGCGGCCGTAAATACCTCCCTGCTGCTCGCCTGGCGAGGGAGGGAGAATCCTGGTATCTCCTCCGGCGGGGCCGGTACCCGGCGCGAGCCGCCCAGCAGCTCTCATACGTTCTCAAATCAATGCATGGGAGGCCAGGAAAGGTGGGCGACCGGACTGAGTCGTTTGCACAGCAAGATCTCGGGACACTGCACTGCTCTGGGTACGCTCGGCCAACTTCGGTATCCGATCAAGACCGGGTTGAATTGCTTTTTTTATCCGGATGCCGACACTCGCAGCCGGTTCAATATTGAGTCGCGTTTCCTGATTCCTGTAATCAAATCGCCACGCGATGTCGCTATGCTCGCAGTCGCACCTTCGGATCTTCGCTCAGTTCTCTTTCACTGTTCGTACGCGCCGGCAGAGCTCCTCCAGAGTGGAGCGAGCGGAGCGCTTACGTACATCGCCTGGGGAAGCGGACAGTCGAAGCCCGGACGCGATGCTCGAACGCGACTACCCTGGCCGGCTGTACCATCGCTGCGGGGACGTGACCTCTGGTACGCCGTTACACTCCCTGCTGAGGCACACATTTTATGCCCGCGATTTTTCCACCGGCGATTTTTCTTCGCCCTGCCGGAGCCGGGCATCCTCGAAGATCAAACGTTTTACGGGCTTCGGTTGGCTCCGTACCTGCAATCGAGTCGACTATTGGTGGGAGCTCTCCTGAATTCATCGTTGAGCTACCTGATGATAGAGACCCACGGTCGCACCGGTTTGGGCGACGGCGTGCGCCAATTCGCTCTCAGAGACATGGCTGCGTTACCCGTGCCTGATCCGGGAAGAGTGGATGCATCACTTATCCCCGCGTTGATGACTGTTCTAGCGCGAGTTGCTTCGCGCCCGATCCTCTCGATCGAAGAGGACGTTCAGCAAGACGACCGCATCGAACTTGACGCTCTCACCTGCGCCGCCATGGGGCTTTCCGCCGCGGCGGGCGCCGACGCGAGGCAGTACCTCACTGCGCTCGTGGAACAGCGTTTGGCTCGAGCCAGACGGCGGGAGCACGATGGTCACGAACCGGTGTGATCGAGCTGAGCACGCCGCCGGCGCGCCTGCGCGACCAGTTCCGCCACCTTGTTGTGCATCAGCACTGACGCCTCTTGAGCCATTTCTGCCGACACCTTACCTCCGTAGAATTGAGAAAGCTCGAACGGTTCACCGTAGACGACTACTACTGTCGTATTTGGGCGAGGGATCAGAGAGCCAATCGGCAGCAGTTCTCGGGCCCCTGCAATGCCGGCTGGAACGATGAGCGCCTTCATGCGAATCATCAGCCGCGCGAAGTCCGGCGAGAACGTCATGAGTTCGCCGGAATCGCTGCGCCCTCCTTCCGGATACACCACCACAACTTTTCCGCTACGAAATATCTCGACCATGGTCCTGACCGCCGCGGCGTCAGCCACCGATTGTCGCAATGGAAACATACCAATCTTCTTCATGAGGTAGCCGAAAAATGGGCTGACGAAGAGTTCTTCTTTGCCCGGGCCTCGCAACATCCGCCAGCGCACCGGAACGCCAAGCAGAAAAGGATCCATTCCCGAGGTGTGATTGGCTATGAGAAATGCTCCGCCGCGCGCCGGCACGTTCTCCGCGTCAACGGAATGGAAGCGGCGTATCCAGAATCGGAAGAGGCTGGAAAACACCAGATGTCCGAGCCGGTACCAGAAGAGACTCTGCTGGTCGGCCCAGCGCGAACTGCGCTGCTTCCCGGGGGGCACGCGGTCGACTTCCCCGATCTTCATGCATCTCTCCTGCCGGCATTTCGGATTATTTTGAGTGGCGGCGTGACACTCAACCGAGCTTAATCGATGGGTTGTATCTTGAAGCCGTACATCTTGACAACGCTGTTACACGGTCAGAGGCTCATTTATACTGGCGCATGAATCTACCGACTCGACTCGCCCTCATCTGCACGGGTGTGGCGCTACTGCCGCTCCCGCACTCTTTTGCCCAATCTCCATCGCGGTCCACGTTGCTTTCTGCATCCGACCGAAAAATCGCGTTCGCTGCGTCCCGGCTCGGCGCGCGTAGTCCTCGCCTGGCTTACACCTGGTTGGTCCGTCAACCAGGTGTCTCAACGGCACGCATGGGGCCAGACCGACAAACGCTCGATGTCCATTTTCGAGATGGCGCCGAATTGGCCCTGTTACCCCGCACGACGCATCGGACAGCCGTCCATCTTCAGTCATCACAGCTTCGGCCCATGGTATCGGTGCGAGACACGTCGCCCGGGAAAGCGATCGTCTTGGAGCCATTTGCCGATGAACTGGGGCTCGGACCCGATGCCGGCCAAGGTGAAATTACGTCGCTCCAGGCAGCCGGCTTCTCGGTCGATGTGCAGCGGAACGCTGAGGTAACCGTCTCCACCATGGAGAGCCTATCAAACTACTCGGTGGTCTATATGGAAACTCACTCGGGTACCCTCGGCGACGGGGATGCCATCGTGCTGACCCGCCAAACGAGTTCCGCCGGAATCAACAATCTGTTCAAGGACGGCAGTGTGGCTCAAGGACTCGCGTACGGCGATCAAGCACTCTACATTGCGATCAAGTCCCAGTTCGTTCTCCAGCACATGGGTAAGTTTCCTGCCAGTAGCATTATCTTCCTGAATGGATGCGAGTTGTTGGGCGCCAACGTCATGTGGGATGCCTTTCACCAACAGGGTGTAGCCACCATGATTAGCTGGGACAACAAAGTCATCAACACGCTCGATGAACAGGCTGCAGACTTCATGTTTCCCCGCCTGGCGAATGGAGAAACCGTAGCGTCGAACGTGGAGGCGGCCAAGGCGGCGAACCTCGGGACCAGTACCTTCGGAAATGCAGAGGCGCACCTGGGGTATCTCGGCGACGGGAACAACACCTTCTCGAATGCTTTAAAGGGCGTTCTCCCGCCAACGGCGACGCCGACCATAACGAGCACTGCGCTCCCAACACCCACGGCGACGGCGATCCCGACACTCCCATCGGTTGATCTGTCATTCGACACGCTAGCGACACTCGACTCCGGTAGACATCGAACCCGGGTGTTCCCGTCGCACTCATCCGTGCATGTCAACGCGCGCTACTCCGTTCTCAATGCACAGCAGAAAGTCTCAATTTCGATTAAAAGGACGGTTGCTTATCGCCGAAGTAAGGCGTGGCATACGATCGGGCATCCCATCAGGACGCGCGTTACCGCGTCACCGGGAACGCACGTCTACCGATTCACGGTTGTGCCGGAGTCGTATCATACGCAGCGTATTTCGGTTGCCATGACGCTCGCCGGGCAGACCCATAAGCAGGCGGTCGCGATTACGGTTACGCGTTAGATCGGGGCAAAAGAGACAGACCGACGCTGAGTTGGTCGACCAGTAAAAGACCCGTCGCCTCAAGCGGACGACGGGTCTTTTAACTTGTACGGCCTGTTCGGCGGCTAACTTTCGCGCCTAGCTGGGTATCATACCCCAACTGCGGCCGCCACCAGCTATCGTGGCCGAAAGTGGAACCGAACCGCCGACCGTGATGGTCGAACCGGCCGGTATCACAAACGTGTTAGTACCAAACGTGACCGAGCCGGCGACCGTGCCCGTGGCCGGAATGTAGGTGGTGAATGGCCCGGTCAAGGAGACGGCTCCGGACGTGTTTACGACTGCATTGCCGGAGACCAGATTGCCGAGGCCGTTCAATTGCGCCGTTATGCACAGATTGGCTCCAGCCGCTACCGTTGTGCCGGTGAAGGTTGCACCGACCGCGGTCGGGAACACAATACCGCCTATAGTCAAGGATCCGAGCGCCGACGCTGTGGCCGGAGTGTAGGCGGTAACTGGGCCGCACACCACGATCGTGGTGGTGCTGGCCACGGTGATCACGCCGCTCAACAGGCTTCCACCGGCGTTAGCGAGACCGGAGAGGCACACATTTACGCCGGTTGAGATTGCGTTCTGGCCAACCAGCGTCACTCCCGGCAAAATCGGATATGTGGTCGTGCCGAAAGTAATCGATCCCGCAGTCGTTGCGCCGGCTGCGGTGAAGGCTGTGACCGAGCCACAGATTGCAACCGAGCTGGTCACGGGAACAACGGTGGGCACCGCGGTACCACCGCCCGTCTGCGCGGCGGCAGGTTGGATGCGACCCGTCTGCGAAACGAACGCCAGGATCAACGGCACAACCAGTAGTAGCAATGAGGGTGCGAATTTTAAGGCATGTGACTTCACTCAATGACCTCCCTTTTCCCATGACCGCAGAGTACGGATGCAGAGACTACCCGGGGAACCAACCCTAAAAACCGCACCGACTTACCCATCCTTCCCAGGTCGACACCCAGACACGTTTTTGGATTCTCCGGTCACTACATCCCGTCGCACAAGCAGGTCCGACCGCAAGAAGCGCGCCACACAGCGACACGCGACAGCGGCGAAGGCGCCGGTTTAGGCCCCGAGCTTACCAGCGAGCACTTTCGCCCCGGTCGGCCCATGAGCGCTGCCATGTGGCGCGTTCTCCACGGTGACCGCAGTCAACGTGAATCCGGTGGACGGCATCGGGACCGGAACTATCTTGGGATCTGCGCCACTGTACGTGAAGGTTCCGGCGCTGGTCGGTACGCCGGCCCGAATCAGCCAGAGTTGGTACACCTTGTGTGATGAGGGCTTCGGTAGGTCCTTGACGATCAGATAGGCCGACTGTCGTCCCTGCGGCTGAACCATGTAGGCGGAAGCACCGGAGGCGCTTGAGGTCGGCGCGACCGGATAAACCACATCCCGATGATTGAGCGCCGCCGCTACAAGTTTTTGAAAATTCACCGAAGCTTGCTGCTGATTCACTTGAGATTGGAGGTGAACGTTCCAGAGTCCGAGGGCGGCAATCACGGCTACAGCAGCCAGCGCGAGGATCGCCTCGGTAAGCGGGAAACGCCGTCTGGGGAGTTTCGGAGCGCCGCCGGGTATGGCCTTGAGCACTGGTTTCCCAGCCAAATCGTCTTCCACCGCGCGACTGATACGATCTCGCAATGACGCCGGCGGCTCGACCGGGTCGAGCGCTAGCGGGAGGATGCCCACGACTGCTCGGAGTTCCACCACTTCCGCCTGGCATGCCGCACACGACAAGAGGTGCGTTTCGAACGCAGCGGCTTCATCGGCCGGTAGCGCATCCAGCACGTACGCACCTATTTGTTCATTTTCCTGTCCGGGATGGTGTTCGTTCACTCGATCGCCAATTCTGAAGAGCCGCTTCCTAGTACTGATTTGAGCTTATGGAGGCCGATTCTCATGCGGCCCTTAACGGTTCCCAGTGGCACTTCCATAAGTTCGGCGATTTGGGTATGTGTATATCCCTTGAAATAGGCAAGCTCGATTGTCTCGCGCTGTTCCGTCGGCAGATGTTCGAGCGCCCTGCGCACGTCCTCACCGGTCAAGTTGTCGGAAACCTCTCGCCACACATCTGCACTGTCGGGAGCGTTCATGCCCGCCTCCAGTTCAACCGCCTGGATCCGGCTCTGGCGGCCGCGCAGCTTATCGATCGAACGATGGTGAACGATGCTCAGTATCCATGAACGCGGGTTGCTGCGCTCTGCGCGGTACGTCTCCGCCGATCTCCAGGCATTGAGAAACGCCTCTTGCACCACGTCTTCCGCATCGGAGGGATTTCCCAGGGTACGGAGAGCCAGGGCATAAGCGAATACGCGGTGCTTGTCGTAAAACGCTTCGAGTGCCCGCACGTCCTTCCCTTGGATGGACGACATGAGCTCTTCGTCGGATTGCACGTCGCTCGACATTCGCTTATGTCACGTCCTCATTAACAAACACTACGAAACGCAACGAAGTTCGGATCATTCCAAGCCGAATCGCAGCCCGACGGGCATAGGACAAGGCGGCGGGATCCAACCAAAGTGGTCTCCGTCGCGCGTCTCTCAGGATACTCCGCGCGGTCGCTCCGTAGCTTCGACCCCTGACGGAACAGTGCGCGGGGTTCGCGCCTGCCGTGATTCAGGTACGCGAGCGGGCACTTCGAAGCGGTAATACGGGAAGACATTGACCACCGTCGTGTTGCCCACAACAGTGGTAGTGGGCTTTCGATCGTACGCATGCGTATGACCATGGATGAAGTAAGCCGGTGTCCAAGCCTCTATCAGGCGGTTAAAACTCTCGAATCCCTGATGGCACGCGTCCTCTCCGTCCTGTATTCCGGCCGGCGGAGCGTGGCTCACCACCAGGTTGGGTGCACCGCGCCGAAACGCCGCCACTCTCTCCCACCGGACGAACCGACTCATTTCTCGCTCGGTGTATTGCGGAGAGGAATGGTTGTAGCGCCGGCATCCTTCAAGGCCCGCGATGCGCACGCCCCGATATTCGACGATCTTTCTATGTAGATTCTGTCCGATAGCGTAATCAGACTCGTCGTATGAGCCATCATGGTTCCCGCGCACGTAGAAGAGGGGCACCCCAAGTCTCGTCGCCAGAAAATCGAGATAGTCGGGAGCAAGGTCGCCGCAGGAGACGATGCAGTCGATCCCCTTCCAGCGACGCGGATCCAAGTGGTCGTACAACACCGGGGACACTTCATCCGCGACCGCCAGAACCGAAAGCGGCATGGAACTCTCCCTCTGATCTGTGAGTCCCGTACGGCCACGCGCGGCACGGTCCCGAGGTCCACATACTGTGATGATAATACTCCTGTAAGATTCCTCACCCCAGTGTCATCCAGTTCACAGACAGATTGGGTTTGTACCTGTAGGATTCATCTTGGATAGAAATTTGGGTGGAGGGTACACACATGGCACATTACGCACCCGGCTCGCAGACCCGGGCGCTTCTGGACGAAAAGCAGCGTCTGGCGGCACGTTTGCTGGCGCAGGGCCTCACGGTCACGCAGATTTGTAAGCAGTTACGTTGCAGTCCCTACTTCGTGCGGCAGGCACGTGAAAAGATGCCCTCTCCCACGGAGAGAGATGAGCGCTCGTTGCTCACCGCGTAGGCATTCGTTCGATCTCGCACAGCGCGTGCCCGGATGGGTACGTGCTTGCAATTGCGCGCCAGGAACGAAGGGCTGCCGATAGGTCGCGATATACTGAGAGGGACAAATGTCCACTCAGTCGCACTTTTCCTCCCTAGGTCCACTCTTTGGCGTATCGCTCCCCTGCGGTTCTACTCATTTTCGTTGCGTTATTGCTTTTAGCCGCCTGTGGCCCATCACAGGCATCCAGCACGAAACTGGCGAACATCACACCTCTTCCCACCGAGCCGACGCTTGCCCCTCCGCTGCCCGGTTCCTATGCGGCTCTGGGTGCCTCCGAAACGTACGGGATCGGGGTGGTTCCACGCACGGATAGCTATCCGTACCTGGTCCAACGTGCTTTAAAAGCGCGCCACTTCGTCGACGTGGGGATCCCCGGAGCCACGCTGAGTTCGGGGTACGACGGAGAACTGAGCCGAGCACTCACCATTCGTCCCAGCTTCGTCACGGTACTTTTCGGAACCAATGACATTCTCGCGGGATACTCACGCGGCACCTTCCTGCGAGATCTGCGTGATCTCGTCCTGACACTGCGTGAAGCGCATGTCCAGGTCTTGGTCGTCGGTCTACCCGACCTCTCGTACTTCCCACGGGTGCAGCGTGCCCACATTCCTGGAGTTCATGCGCTCATCACGTCGTGGAATTCTGGAATGCGCACGGTTGCTCGTCAAACCGGTTCCCACTTCCTGGACCTCGCGGTCTACAGTAAGATCCTGGCCGGCCATCCGGACTACATCACAGCCGACGGACTTCATCCGGGTAACAAGGCACACGCGTATCTGGCCCAGCTGATCCTATCGCAAATACGCCACGACCACCTCTGGAGGGCTGCTTGAGTACCGATCGACCGACGCTGAGTGTGCGGAATCTGGAGAAGAAGGTGGCGCTTGGTCGAGAAACGATTAACATCTTGCGCGGCGTCAGTTTCGAACTCGCACGCGGTGAAATGGTCGCTCTGATGGGTCCATCCGGGTCCGGCAAGAGCACGCTCTTGGGTATTGTGTCCGGGCTCGACAGCCCCACGGCGGGCGAAGTGGTACTGGACGGCGACGACATCGGTACATTGTCGGAGCGACACCTCTCGTCACTGCGCGCGCGCAAGGTTGGAATGGTTTTTCAGTCGTATAACCTGATTCCAACCCTGACCGCTTTGGAGAACGTCCAGCTGCCCCTCTATGTTCCGGGACGCAACGGACACGATCCTGAACGAGCGGCACAACTCCTCTCCGATGTCGGCCTGGGACATAGACTTGGGCACCGACCGTCGCAGCTATCAGGGGGTGAACAGCAGCGGGTCGCGGTGGCGCGCGCGTTAGTCTCCGATCCTCCCCTCCTGGTAGCAGATGAGCCGACAGGGAACCTTGATACCGAGACCGGTGCGGCACTCCTGTCTTTGTTGCTCGAGTTGCGAAAGCGCCACGGTACGACCATTTTGGTCGCCACGCATAACAACGATGTCGCACATCTGGCCGATCGGATACTTCGGATGCGGGATGGGAAGTTGGTGACGGCCTGATGTTCTGGTTGCGTTATATTCTGCGATCTCTGTCCCGCGGCCGACGGCGAGTCTTCTTTGCGCTGATCTGCATTTCCGTGGGAGTTGGCAGCGTCGTTGCGCTGCAAACCGCCACCCTCACCGTGCAGAATGCCCTCACGTCGAACGTCCGAGCAGCGAACGGGGGGGATGTCTCCGTCAGTAGCGACGCAACGCCTCTCTCAAGCCGGGACCTGAGCGTTTTCCGGCGGCTACAGAGTCAGGGGAAAATTACACAGTGGACCGCGATCTATAGTCTGCATGCCACGTCGGTAGGAGACAATCACAGGCTCGTACCGTTCGATATGCAGGTCGTATCGCCCTCATACCCCATTGGCGGTCAGCCCACGTTTGTATCTCCGGCGAACGCCACAGTCGGCGGGCTCTTGCAGCATCCGGGCGACGTGCTTGTGACTTCGGTTCTGGCGGACGAGATGGGCATCGGTCTGGGCAGCAGAATTTTCGTGCACACGATTGGGGGACAGGGGCTGCACGCAACAGTGCGGGGGATTCTGGCGGAGACGAGTTTCGAGCACGCGGCGGTCATGACCGTGCACCAGCGGGACGCTTCCTCACTTTCGACCGCTCCACCGCATTATTCGTCTATTTATGTCAACACGCCGAATTCTGTCGGCATCGGCGCCCTATTGAGTAGCCGCTTTCCGGTGGCAAACGTGCAGACGGTACAAGAGGCGCTCGATACCGCCCGACAACAAGTCCACGACTTTCAGCAATTCATGCTGTTGGTTGGGTTGATGGCACTTCTGGTTGCCGGGATCGGCATCTTAAACGCGATGCAATCCATGCTCGCGTTCCGCCGCCTTGAGATCGCCATGCTCAAGGCGATTGGATATCGACGTGGCACGCTCTACGGACTGTTTTCAGGCGAGGCATTTCTTATAGGAGTGATGGGCGGAGTGGCCGGGACGCTCCTCGGGGCACTCGCCAGCAAGCTGATCACAGATGCCCTGGCGAAGGCGCTGGCGATTCAGGTCCAGTTCAAGCTCGACCCCGGCACGTTGGTCGGGGGAGTGGCCCTGGGGGTGGGAGCGACCCTGGTCTTCTCCGTTCTCCCGATCGTTCGAGCCGCTGCGTTTCGACCACTTGAGTTGTTGCGGGAGGGGCAAGGGATGGCCACGCGAGCCCTGCCGCAGACGTTAGGACTGTTGGCACTTGTGTTGCTCCTCTTCGGCGGGTTGGCCGCGGCCATCATGGGAAATTTGGTGCTCGCGGTCGAATTCGTGGGCAGCGCGTTCATTGCGTTTGGCATTCTCACTGGCGCATTTGCTGTGATCGTCGGTTTCGTGGCTCGTCTCGGACCACCCAAATCGATGCCGATTGCAATCGGCATCCTGGCGGTTCTGATTGTCTTCAGTGTCCTCTCGATCGCGCGAGCACCCGCGCTGGCAGCACTGCTGATTCTGATGACGCTGCTCTGGGCGGCGACAGTGCTCCTGCCTGCGGCTGGGCTGCTCCCTTTGCTGATCGCCGCCCGGTCGCTGAGCCGTCGACGCACGCGCACGTCGATCACCCTGGTGGCTTTTTTGGTCGGAGTGCTCGCTATGAGCATTACTCTGACCGTGGCCCTGGGCCTGCGAGGACAGATCGATACCGCGCTGGCCAGTGCCGGATCGACCAATCTGGTCGCTTTGACGGGGCCGACAGATCAGCCGGCCATAGCCGCTACCAGTCGCCATCTACCGGGAATTCAATCGCGCTCGGTTGCCACCATCGTCCAAACCGTGCCGGTCGCCATCAACGGACGAAGCGTGTCGGCAGTGCTCGGCGCGACCACCTCCGTCATGTTCGACCCTGCGCGGTTGTGGACCGGCTTG